>JANMPV010000409.1:0-10592 GCA_031370045.1 Novosphingobium sp.
AAGCCATCTATCCAGCGCTCGGCAGCACGATCCAGCCCCACGTCGAGCATGTCCTGGTTGATATCGGCGACGGTGATCTGCGCGCCGCTGGCCGCCATGCGAAACGCGATGTCGCCGGTGCCGCCCGCCATGTCGAGGAGCGCCTCGTCTTCGCGCGGCTTGACCCGGCGCACGAACGTGTCCTTCCACAGCCGGTGCATGCCCACGCTCATCGCGTCGTTCATCCGGTCATAGCTTTTGGCGACGCTCGAAAACACCGCACCGACCCGCGCAGTTTTGTCGGCGGGGGCAATGTCTTCATAGCCAAACGAGACGGTTTCGGGATTTGTCATAATCGGCGCGCTTTAGAGACGAATTGCGGGCGCGGCAAAGCCTGTTAAGGCCGCGCTCGTGCCCGAACTTCCCGAAGTCGAAACCACGGTTCGCGGACTCGCCCGGTTCCTCGACGGCGAGCGAATCGCGCGGGTCGCGGTCAATCGCGCCGATTTGCGCCGCGCGTTTCCGCTCGATCTTGCCCAGGCGCTGACCGGGGCGCGGGTCACCGGGCTGGAGCGGCGGGCGAAGTATGGCCTGATCCACACCGACCGCGAGCGCACGTTGGTGTTCCACCTGGGCATGTCGGGGCGCTGGCGGATCGATCCCGAGGCAATCGGCAAACACGACCATCTCGTGTTTGAGACCCAACCCGGCCCAAATCGAATGAGTCACGTTTTGGCGCTTTGCGATCCCCGCCGCTTCGGCTCGGTCGATCTGATCGACCAAGCTGCGCTGGATTTGTGGCCGCAATTCGCCGCGCTCGGCCCCGAACCGCTGGGTCCCGACTTCACGGCGGTACACCTCCACCGCGCCTTTGCCGGGCGCATCGCGACGGTAAAGCTACTCTTGCTCGATCAGCGGATCGTCGCCGGGCTGGGCAATATCTACGTCTGCGAGGGTCTGTTCCGCGCCCGAATCGATCCGCGCAAGGCCGCGGGCAAAGTCAGCCTTGCCGCACTCAGGCGGCTGGTGCCAGCAGTGATCTCGGTGCTCAACGAAGCGATCGCGGCCGGCGGCTCGACCTTGCGCGACTATGCCCAGCCATCTGGCCAGCTCGGCTATTTCGCCAAGCAGTTCGACGTCTACGGGCGCGAGGGCGAGCCATGCCCGTGCGGCGGCACGATCGTCCGGATCGTCCAGGGCGGGCGCAGCACGTGGCACTGCCCCAGGTGCCAGAAGTAAGAGGACCGGTTGACGATTCGGGACTGCGGCGCTAGGGCGCGCGCTTTCCGGCGGGTTTCGGCCTGCCTCACCGAACAGCGTTAGCACAGACATCCGGCCGCGCGGCGGCCCGACAGAGGACGAACATGGCCAATACGCCCCAAGCCAAGAAGCGCATCCGCCGCAACGATCGCCGCGCGGAGATCAACGGCAACCGCCTCGGGCGCATCCGTACTTTCGTCAAGAAGGTCGAAGCCGCGATCGAAGGTGGCGACAAGTCAGCGGCAAGCGTCGCGCTGGCCGCCGCGCAGCCCGAGATCATGCGTGGCGTCGCCCGCGGAGTGCTCCACAAGAACACCGCCTCGCGCAAGTTCTCGCGCCTGACCAAGCGAGTCGCCGCACTCTGATTCGCAGGCGGCTTGCCGAGCCGCCGGAACTGGCGGCGGTACGGAAACGGAACATCCATCGCGCCGGCGGACCCCTCCGGCGCTTTGCGTTTGGGGCATCGCGTTGTGCAGTGCGGGAAAGCACGGAAACATCACGATTCGCACCTCTGTTTCGAGTTAATCGTCTTAATTCAGATACTTGATCGCAGGACTGTGGATCGCGGCGAGTCAAGGCGATTATTTCACTTTTTTTGCAGTCGCCGGGCTTGCCACACCCCCAGCCGGGCTTAGGAATTGGTGTCCGGGACGAACGCTTTCCAGTGCGAGTCCCGGCAATCCAGTTCCTGCGGCTGAGGGCGACACGCGAGTTTCGTGGCTCATCCCAATTGTGCCTGTGCTGCGGGGGGTTTCGCCGCGCCGGACATCAGGAACTAACGGTCGCAACCGCGGACCACAAAGGGTCGCGGCAAGAAGGAAGGTCGGCGGGGGTCGTCGGTACGGGGGTCGATGAGCAAGGCAGACATGGAAACCACGGTCGAGGATCAGGACGCGCTCGATCTGGCCGCCGACTGGGCCGACATCAGCCAGGGCCTGCGCAAGGACCTCGGCCAGCAGCTTCACAGCCAGTGGATCAAGCCGGTTCAGCTGGGCAGTTTCTGCAAGGAAACCGGCACGCTCGACTTGTTCCTGCCGACCGAGTTCTCGGCGAACTGGGTAGGCGACCGCTTCGCCGACCGGCTTTCGCTGGCATGGAAGATCGCGCGGCAGGAGGTGCGCCATGTGCGCATCTCGGTCCACCCGCGGCGCCGCGCGCTGCCCGAACTCAAGCTGGGCAACGGGGTGCGTCCGCACTCCACGATGCTGACCTCCAGTGCCGCACTGGTTTCGCCCGGGATCATCGATTCGCTTTCTGCCGGGCTCGATCCGTCGCTGACCTTTACCGAATTCGTTACCGGCGCCTCGAACGTGCTGGCCTGCAACGCCGCGCAGCGGATGGCCGCAGAGGCCGCGCCGCAGTTTTCGCCGCTCTATCTCAAGGCATCGACCGGGCAGGGCAAAACCCACTTGCTCCACGCGATCGGCCACGCGTTCGCCGCCAGCCGCCCCGGCGCGCGAATCTTCTACTGCTCGGCCGAACGCTTCATGATCGAGTTCGTCCAGGCGATGCGCGCCAACGAGATGCTCGAATTCAAGGCGCGGCTGAGGGGCTTCGACCTGCTGCTGGTCGACGACATCCAGTTCATCATCGGCAAGTCCTCGACCCAGGAAGAACTGCTCCACACGATCGACGCGCTGCTCGCCGCGGGCAAACGGCTGGTGGTCGCCGCCGATCGCGCTCCGCAGGCGCTCGACGGGGTAGAGCAGCGCCTGCTCTCGCGCCTCAGCATGGGGCTGGTCGCAGACATCGCGCCCGCCGATATCGAGCTGCGCCGCAAGATCCTCGAGCACCGGATGCTGCGTTTCGCGCCGCAGAACCATCAGGTCCCCAGCGACGTGATCGAATTCCTCGCCCGCACGATCAACCGCAACGTCCGCGAGCTGGTCGGGGGCCTGAACAAGCTGATCGCCTATGCCCAGCTTACCGGACAGCAGGTTTCGCTCCAGCTCGCCGAGGAACAGCTCACCGATATCCTCTCGGCAAACCGCCGGCGGATCACGATCGACGAGATCCAGCGCACCGTGTGCCAGTTCTACCGCGTCGACCGCACCGAAATGGGCAGCAAACGCCGCGCCCGCGCGGTGGTCCGCCCGCGCCAGGTGGCGATGTACCTCGCCAAAGTGCTGACCCCGCGCAGCTATCCCGAAATCGGCCGCAAGTTCGGCGGGCGCGACCTCTCGACCGTGATCCACGCGGTCCGCCTGATCGAAGACTTGCGCCTGCGCGACGCCGACATGGTCGGCGACGTGCGCAGTTTGCTGCGGCAATTGGAAAGCTGCTCTGGTCTGCCGGTTGCGCGGCATCCTTCGACAGGCTCAGGATGAGCGGATGTTTGTGATTTTGCAGCAACTCCAAGGCCCGCTCATGCTAAGCCTGTCGAAGCACATATGCTGACGCCCGCCTAATGCTTCCCCCCGACCGCCTCGACCGTTTCGCCCGCCACATCGTGCTGCCCGAGATCGGCGGGACGGGGCAGGTGGTGCTGGCGGGGGCAAGCGTTGCGCTGGTCGGGTTGGGGGGGATCGGCTCGCCGGTATTGCAATACCTTGCCGCCGCTGGGGTCGGCGCACTGACATTGATCGACGACGACGTGGTCGAGGCGAGCAATCTCCAGCGCCAGACGATCTTTGGCGAGGCCGACATTGGGCGGAGCAAGGCGGCGGCGGCGCGGGCTTGGGTCGCGCGGTTCGATCCCGCGCTTAGCGTGCTGGCGGTCGAACGCCGGATCGACCGCGACAACGCCGCAGCCATGCTTGCCGGGGTCTCGCTGGTACTCGACGGCTGCGACAATTTCGCCACCCGGCTGGCAGTATCGGACTCCAGCGTGACCTTGCGCATCCCGCTGGTTAGCGCCGCAGTGGGCCGGTTCCAGGGCCAGGTCGGGGGGTTCGCCGGGCACCTGCCCGATCAGCCCTGCTACCGCTGCTTCGTCGGCGATGCGTTCGATGCCGAGGACTGCGATTCGTGCGCCGAAGACGGGATGCTGGGCGCGATGGCCGGCTGGGCAGGGACGTTTTCCGCCTTGTGCGCGGTGCGGGTGCTGCTCGCAGGCGCTGGCAACATGGGCGAACCCCAGTTCGGCAAGCTTCATATCCTCGACGGCTTGGCCCCCTCGTTGCGCACGCTCCGCATCGCCAAGGACCCTGCCTGCCGCGGCTGCTCAGGTGCGGTCTAACATCTCCTCGACCCACGCCGGAACCAGCTCCCCCGCCGTTCCCAGCCGGGTTTCGGCGAACCAGCGCGAGCCCTGGCTGCGTTCGAGGTTGAGTTCCAGCGTGCTTGCGCCCAGCTCGCGCGCGGTGCGGACGAACCCCGCAGCGGGATAGACTGCGCCCGAGGTGCCGATCGAGACAAACAGGTCGGCCTCGCGCAGCGCATCTTGAATGACGTGCATCTGGTACGGCATCTCGCCGAACCACACGACATCGGGACGCAGCGCTGCTTCCCCGCAAGCCGGGCAGCGCGGGCGCTCGATCAGTGTTTTACGCCACGGACTGCGCGCGTCGCACGCGGTGCACCAGGCGTTGAGATGCTCGCCATGCATGTGGAGTACCCGCTTAGCGCCCGCACGTTCGTGGAGATCGTCGACGTTCTGAGTGACGATGAGGAGCTCGCCCGGCCATTGCGCATCAAGCCTCGCCAGCGCCTCATGCGCGGGGTTGGGCTGCTTGGTCTGGATCGCGGCGCGGCGCATGTCGTAGAACCGCAGCACCAGATCGGGATCGCGCGCGAACCCTTCGGGGGTGGCGACATCCTCGACCCGGTGCTGTTCCCACAGGCTCGGCCCGCCATTGGCGCCAGCGCGAAAGGTGTCGATCCCGCTCTCGGCGCTAACCCCGGCGCCGGTCAGGATCACGATGTTGCGGATGCGCCGGTTGAGATTAGGGGTCATGTCGCCCATGAAGCACACGGTTTGAGGGGAGCGCAATGGAACGCATCGGTATCATCGGCAGCGAAGGACGCATGGGCCAGGCGCTGGCCGAGGCGGTTCGCGCCGCCGGCTTTGCGCTCGCCGGGGGCGTCGATCAGGGCGGCGATGTCGTCGCATTGGCCGAACAGTCCGACGTGCTGGTCGATTTCTCCTCGCCCGATGCACTCGAGGCCAATCTCGATATTGCGGTCGAGGCGGCCACGCCGATCCTGGTCGGCACCACCGGGCTCAAGGATCGCCACCATTTTCTGATCGATCACGCCGCCGACCGGATCGCGGTGCTCCAGACCGGCAACACCTCGCTCGGCGTCGCGATGCTGCTCCACCTGGTGCGCGAGGCGGCGCTGCGGCTCGACGCCGACTGGGATATCGAGATCGTCGAAATGCACCACCGCGCCAAGCTCGATGCCCCATCTGGCACCGCAACGATGCTGGGCGAAGCATCGGCAGAGGCACGCGAAATCCGCCTGCACGAGGCGAGCGATCGCGGTCGGGACGGCGTTACCGGCCCACGCGTGCGCGGTGCAATTGGCTTCGCCAGCTTGCGTGGTGGGACCGTGGCGGGCGATCATAGTGTGATTTTCGCAGGCGAGGACGAGCGCATCGTCCTGTCGCACGTCGCCGAAAACCGCGCGATCTTTGCGCGCGGCGCGGTGCGCGCGGCGCAATGGCTGATCGGGCAGAGACCGGGACGCTATACGATGGCGCAAGTGCTGGGGCTTTGACCGCGCCGCGCACGAAAGCGGACATTTTTGAATTCTTCCGCCGCCTGGCCGAAGACAATCCCGATCCGCTGACCGAGCTGGAATTTGACAACACCTATCAGTTGCTGGTCGCGGTGGTGCTTTCGGCGCAGGCGACCGACGTGGGGGTCAACAAGGCGACGCGCGCACTGTTTCGCGAGGTGACGACGCCCGCGCAGATGGTCGCGTTGGGCGAGGACGGGCTCAAGGCGCACGTCAAGACGATCGGGCTGTTCAATTCCAAGGCGAAGAACGTGATCGCGCTGTCGGAAAGGCTGATCGCCGAGCATGGCGGCGAAGTGCCGCGCAGCCGCGATGCGCTGACCGCGCTGGCGGGGGTGGGGCGCAAGACCGCCAATGTGGTGCTCAACTGTGCGTGGGGCGAGGAAACCTTCGCGGTCGATACCCACGTCTTCCGCGTCGGCAACCGCACCGGGCTGGCGAGGGGCAAGACGCCCGAGGCGGTCGAGGCCCAGCTCGAAAAGAAGGTGCCGGCACCGTTCCGCCAGGGCGCGCACCACTGGCTGATCCTCCACGGCCGCTACACCTGCAAGGCGCGAACCCCCCAATGCTGGCGCTGCGTAGTGGCCGACTTGTGCGCGTTCAAGCCGAAGACCCCGGCGCCCAAGTCTCTAGCCTGACGGGTCCAAATCCAGCCCCGCCTTGCCACGCGCTGGCGTATGGCTTGGTGCGTGCGGCGGTTCGATCGCAATCGCCTCGGGTTTTTCGAGCATGCCTTCCCACTTGGTGATGACGCTGGTCGCCACCGCGTTGCCGACGATGTTGGTGGCCGATCGGCCCATGTCGAGAAATTGGTCGATCCCCAGGATCAGTGCGATCCCCTCGACCGGCAGGCCGAACTGGCTGAGCGTCGCAGCGATTACCACCAGGCTGGCGCGCGGCACCCCGGCGATGCCCTTCGACGTGACCATCAGCGTCAGCAGCATCAGGATCTGCTGGGTCCACGACAGCTCGATGCCATAGGCCTGCGCAATGAAGATCGTCGCGAAGCTCATGTACATCATTGAGCCGTCAAGGTTGAACGAATAGCCCAGCGGCAGAACGAAGCCGCTCAACCTCCGTGGCACGCCGAACCGATCGAGCTGCTCGAACAATTTGGGCAGCCCGGCTTCGGAGCTGGCGGTCGAAAATGTCAGCAGCAGCGGCTCGCGGATATAGCGGATCAGGGTGAAAATGCGCTTGCCCAGAAACACCCCGCCGATCGTCAGCAGGATCGTCCACAACAGCGCCAGCCCGAAATAGAACTCGCCGATCAGCACGCCATAGGTGACGACGATCCCCAGGCCCTTGGTGGCGACCACCGCACCGATCGCGCCGAACACCGCGAACGGGGCGAACCGCATCACGTAGTTGGTGATCTGGAGCATCAGCTCGGCCAGCGCCTCGGCCCCGCGAACCAGCACTGCGGCCCTCGGGCCAAGCGCGGACAGCGCGACCCCGGCGAACAGCGAGAACACCAGAATCTGGAGAATGTTGTTCGTCGCCATCGCGTCGAACGCGCTGCTCGGGAAAATCTCGAGCACAAAGTGGCGCAAGGTGAAGTCCTTGGTCGCCAGTTCGCCAAGGTCGCCGGTCGGCTTGAGCGCAAGGCCGACCCCGGGCTTGAAGAGGTTGACCAGCAGCAGGCCCAGCGACAGCGACAGCAGGCTGGCGGTGATGAACCACGCCAGCGCCCGGCTTCCGATCCGGCCCAGTTCGGCAGCGTCGCCCATCCCCGCGATCCCCGCGACGATCGTCGCCAGCACCAGCGGGGCGATGATCATCTTGATCAGCTTGAGGAACACGTCGGGCAGCAGTTTGAGATAATCAGCCCATTGCACCAGCGCCGGATCGCCCTGCGGATAGGTGCCATGCAGCAGCGCCCCGACGATCAGGCCCAGGGCCATGCCGATCAGGATGTAGAGGGTCAGTCGCTTGGCCATGTGTGCTCCCCGGCGGTTGCGGCGGAGACTAACGATGTTTCGCGGTTGGGCAATGTGGGTGCGTGTGCTTCGACAGGCTCAGCATGAGCGGGCGGTATTGGCAGGTTCTAGAAAAAGACCCGCTCAGCCTGAGCCTGTCGAAGGCCCAGGCACCCACCTCAGCCGCACTGCGCCCGATGCAGCAGTTTCTGGTCGGCCAGGACCAGCGCCATCATTGCCTCGACCACCGGCGTGCCGCGGATGCCGACGCACGGATCGTGACGGCCCTTGGTCATGATCTCGGTGGCCTGGCCGTCGCGGTCGATCGTCTCGACGGGAGTCAGGATCGAGCTGGTCGGCTTGAACGCCACGCGCACCACCACCGGCTGCCCGGTGCTGATCCCGCCCGCGATCCCGCCGGCATGGTTGGCGAGGAATTCGGGGCCATCCCCGCCCGGCCGCATCGCGTCGGCATTGTCCTCGCCGCGCAGCCGGGCGACCGCAAAGCCATCGCCGATCTCGACCGCCTTGACCGCGTTGATCCCCATCATCGCGTGCGCCAGTTCGGCGTCGAGCTTGGCGTAGATCGGCGCGCCCCAGCCCGCAGGCACTCCGCTGGCAGTGCATTCGACCACCGCGCCCAGCGACGATCCGGCCTTGCGCGCCTGATCGACCAGCACCTCCCACCGCGCGGCGGCGGCGGCATCGGCGCAGAAGAACGGGTTGCGCGCGATTTCGCTCGCGTCGAACGTCTCGGCGCGGTCGCCGCCGATCTCGATCACGTGCGCGACAATCGCAACTTCGGGGATCACCAGCCGCGCCACCGCGCCTGCCGCAACCCGCGCCGCAGTCTCGCGCGCCGAACTGCGCCCGCCGCCGCGATAGTCGCGGAAACCGTACTTGGCGTCGTAGGCATAGTCGGCGTGACCCGGGCGATAGGCCTTGGCGACCTCGGAGTAGTCCTTGCTGCGCTGGTCGAGGTTCTCGATCATCAGGCTGATCGGGGTGCCTGTCGTCCGTCCCTCGAACGTTCCCGACAATATCCGCACCGCGTCAGGCTCTTGGCGCTGGGTGGTGAACTTCGATTGCCCCGGGCGCCGCGCATTGAGGAAGGGCTGGATGTCCGCCTCGCACAGCGCCAGCCCCGGCGGGCAGCCATCGACCACCGCGCCCAGCGCCGGCCCGTGGCTTTCGCCCCAGGTGGTGAAGCGGAACACATGGCCAAAGGTGTTGAAGCTCATGCCGCGCCTTTTGGCGGTTCATGGCGAATTGTCCAGCCGCCCCGCTGCGGCTAGGACGCCTTCCATGTTCCTCGTCGTCTTCCGCAACCGCAAGCGCGCCGATATCGACGGGGCTGCCTACGATGCCGAATCCGAGCGGATGGAGGCGCTCGCCCGCGAACAACCCGGCTACCGATCGTTCAAAAGCTATGTCGCGGACGACGGCGAATTCATCGCGCTCAGCGAATGGGACGACGAAGCATCCGCGCGCGGCTGGGGCCGGGTGGCCGAACATGCGGTCGCGCAGGCCAATGGGCGCGGGCGGTACTACGCCAGCTACACGCTGTTCGCCTGCCCCGATCCGCGCATCCACCGCTTCGAGAGGCAGACTTGAGGAATTCGGCCATGAACATCACCGTCTACGGCATCCTAAACTGCGACACGGTCAAAAAGGCGCGCGGCTGGCTCGACGGGCTAGGGCTCGAATACCGCTTCCACGACTACAAGAAGGCGGGAATCGCGCCGGGCAAGCTGCGCGAATGGGTCGATGCGCAGGGCTGGGAGGCGATCCTCAACCGCAACGGGACGACCTTCCGCAAGCTGCCCGAAGCCGAGCGCAGCGATCTCGATGCGACCAGGGCGATCGGGCTGATGGGCGCCAACCCCTCGGCGATCACACGCCCGGTGGTCGAGTACGCGCACGAGGATGGCAGCGGCCTGCTGGTGGGGTTCGACGCGCAGCAATGGTCGACCGCGCTGGGCGGTTCGCTGACCTGAAATCCCGCTTCACCCGACCGGCGTTGCCCGCTATCGCAATGCGGTGACGCCCGCGACGATCGAACTCATCGAATATGCCGCGGCCGCATTGGGGCTCGCCAACATCGCGCTGCTGGTGTTCCGCAGCGTGTGGAACTTCCCGTTCGGGATGACGATGGTCGCGCTCTACATTCTCGTGTTCTACGCAGAACGGCTCTACGCCGAGGCGGGGCTTCAGGTGTTCTTCTTCCTTGCGCAGGCGTGGGGCTGGTGGCTGTGGTCGCGCGCGGGAGGCGGGGAGGATACGGTCCCGGTGCGCTGGCTCGACAACCCCAGCCGCGCGGTGTGGCTGGTGGTCACCGCGGCGCTCAGCATCAACCTGGGCTGGGCGATGCACCGCTTTACCGACGCGGTGATGCCCTATGCCGATTCGGCAATCGCCGGAGCCAGTGTCGCGGCGCAGGTTCTCCTCGGATTCCGGCGGATCGAGAACTGGCTGCTGTGGATCGTGATCGATATCGCCTCGATCGCGCTGTACATCAATCGCGGACTCTATCCGACCGCGGGGCTTTATGGCGGGTTTCTGGTGATGAGCCTGTTCGGGCTCAAGGAATGGGTCGAAGCGACCCGGCGCGAGCCGGCCCAAACTTGATCCGGGTCTGTTTCCACGGCGCGGAAAGCACCGGCAAGTCGGTCCTCGCGGGGAACCTGGCCGCAGAGCGCGGCTGTCCTTTGGTGGCCGAATACGGGCGCGAATACTGCGAGACGCGCGTCCTTC
>JANMPV010000474.1:0-1823 GCA_031370045.1 Novosphingobium sp.
CCGGGCCAATATTGGCAAATTCCCTAGAGCGCCGTGCAGGGAATTTATCTGGCGAAGCAGGGAAAGCTCCGAACTAACGGGCTGATCGCCCGGTCGTCGACGCGACGACCTGCGTTGTGGAGCGGCGCCCAAGCGGGAACCCGCCTATGACCATAGAAGTCATTGCAAACTATAGAAATAGGACTCGCCGGGAGTCCCGATAGGCGCCGATTGGGATCCTCGGCGCTGCGCTTTTACGAACAACTTCACACGCTTGTGGCGTACGAAGGCGGAGCCCTACTTCGACACCGATTCACACTCCGGCGCCAATCCGTTGCGAGCACTGAGCCGCTTG
This sequence comes from Novosphingobium sp., assembly GCA_031370045.1. Taxonomy (GTDB): domain Bacteria; phylum Pseudomonadota; class Alphaproteobacteria; order Sphingomonadales; family Sphingomonadaceae; genus Novosphingobium. Next base: position 335 of record JANMPV010000474.1, read on the forward strand.
ATCACACCCTGAAGCGTCCCGGGTTTTCCGGAGGCGGTTTCATTTGAGTCATGCGACCATATCGAGGTTGTCGATGGCTGCATAGTAGTTGGCTTCGGCCTCGGCGGGCGGGATGTGTCCGATGGGGCCGAACAGGCGATGGTTGTTGAACCAGTCGACCCAGCGCAGGGTCGCCATTTCCACTGCCGAAGCATTCGGCCATGAGCGCTGCCTCCAGATGACCTCGGCTTTGTAAAGACCGTTGATGGTCTCGGCCAAGGCATTGTCGTAACTGTCGCCGACGCTGCCGACAGAGGGAACCAGCTCGGCCTCTGCCAGGCGCTGGGTGTAGCTCATGGCGAGGTATTGCACGCCCCTGTCGCTGTGGTGGATGAGGCCATCCTCCGGGACGGGACGGCGGGCATGGATCGCCTGCTCCAGGGCATCGAGCACGAAGCCGGCGGTGGCCGAGGTGCTGACCTTCCAGCCCACGATCCGCCGGGCGAAGGCGTCGATCACGAAGGCGACGTAGACGAACCCGGTCCAGGTGTGGACATAGGTGAAGTCAACCACCCACAGCGCGTTGGGCCGACTGACCTGGAACTCGCGGTTGACCTTGTCGAGCGGGCACGGCGCCTTCGGGTTGCTGACAGTCGTCACGCAAGTTTTCCCGCGCCTTATGCCCGCCAGCCCCATGCCGCGCATCAGCCGCTCCACAGTGCACTTGGCCACCTTGATCCCCTCTCGCCGTAGCTGGTGCCAGACTTTGCGGGTGCCATAGAGACCAAAGCTGGCCTCATGGACACGCCCGATCTGCGCCCTGATCTCGTCGTCACGTTGGGCGCGAGCCGGGCGCTTTTCAGGATCAGCAAGGCGCGCAGCGTGTTCGTGCCAAGAGGAAGGGGCGATTGCCAGTTCGCGGCAGATCGGCTCGATACCCAGTTCCGTGTGGTGATCGTCGATGAACGACATCACCATTTGCCTTGGCGGTCGAGCTCCGCCTGCGCAAAATATGCCGATGCTTTGCGCAGGATCTCGTTGGCCCGGCGCAGCTCCTTCACCTCGCGCTCCAGCAGCTTCAGCCGATCCCGGTCATGGGTAGCCAGCGCCGCTGGTCCCTCTCGTCGGCTCGCCTCCTCGCGGCACCAGCGGCGCAGCGTCTCCGCCGTGCAGCCGATCTTCGCTGCGATCGAGGTCATCGCTGCCCATTCCGAACCATAATCGGCCCGGTGCTCACCAACCATCCGAACCGCACGCTCGCGGACCTCAGGCGAAAACTTGTTCCTTGTCGTCATCGTAGCTCCTTCACACAGATAGGAGCCTCCGGAAAACCCGGGACGCTTCATGATCTTCCTCACGTTCCTTAAATAGCCCGGTGGTCACCAGTCCGAAGCCAGCATATCCCGAAATCCGCGCGACGACCGGATCACCCATGCCAACGCGCAGCCAACCCGAAAGCGCGTGGCCGCCCGACGCCGCGCTGACAATTTGACCTTCGATCAGGCCGTAA
>JANMPV010000478.1:0-1843 GCA_031370045.1 Novosphingobium sp.
GGCCGCAATGGGCGCGGCGCTGACCCTGCTGATCGGCGGAAACACCGCGCTTTACACGCTGTTGTTCGGGATTGTCTGCATCGTCCTCGAAGTCGGCCTGAGCTATCCGCGCTATGCCGCGATCCTGAAGTGGACGACGCTGTCGCTGTTCACGTATGTCGGGGTGGTGATGGTGGCCGGGGTGCCGTGGGCGCACGCCCTGCGCTCGCTGGTGGTGCCCGAACTGCAATTCAACGCTGCCTACGCCACCGCGTTCGTCGCCATCCTGGGCACCACGATCAGCCCCTACTTGTTCTTCTGGCAGGCCGGGCAAGAGATCGAGGAGCAGCACCGTCACCACGCCAAACCGTTGTGCCTGACGCCCAAGACCGCCGGACCCGAGCTCAAGCGGATCCGGCAGTTTTTGGGGTCAGGCACAGCGGCTTGGCGTGGTGGCGGTGCTGTTCCTCGATCTCCTGCCCGGCCTGCCAGAAGAACAGGTAGGGGCTGATCGTGGTGCCCAGGATGGCGACGAAGGCGGTGGCATAGGCGGCATTGAATTGCAGTTCGGGCACCACCAGCGAGCGCAAGGCGTGGCCCCACGGCACTTTGGCCACCGCCACCACCGCGACGTACGTGAACAGCGACAGCGTGGTCCACTTGAGGATCGCGGCATAGCGCGGATAGCTCAGCCCCACCTCCAGGACGATGCAGACGATCCCGAACCCCAGCGTGTAAACCGCAGTGCTGCCGCCAACCAGCAGCGCCAGCGCCGCGCCCATCGCGCTCAGATCGGCCCCGAGATTGACGATGTTGGCGACCAGCAGCAGCGAGACCATCGCCCACAGGATCGGCCGGGGATAGTGGCGCCGCAAATTGCGCGCGATCCCCGCGCCGGTGACTCGCCCGATCTCGGCAGCGATCTGCTGGATCGCGACCATCAGCGGGAAACTGAGAACAAACGTCCACGCCAGACCATAACCGAACTCGGCCCCGACCTGGCTGTGCGTGCCGATCCCGCTGGGATCGTCGTCCGCCGCGCCAGTTATCAGACCCGGCCCGAGCGAATTGAGGAATTTGCGGATCCCGCGCGGAGAGTCTTCGCTATTTTCAGTCACGTTCGACAATCGCACGCGCCAGAGCGGGTGGCAACTTGGCCTACCCCGCACTCTCCACCGGCATCACGTTGTATTTGCGCACTTCGGCCTGACTCAGGCAATAGCGGGTCGATTTGTTCGCGCCGCTGGCGACCGCCTGCTGCTTGTACATCACGTCGGTGAGCAGTTTGCGGCTGATTCCCATGCGGATCAGAAAGTCGTTGTCCTCGCTCGCCAGCATCGCGCTGGATTGCTCGATCTCGCCGATCAGCTTGATCGTCTCGTCGGTGCCTTCGCCAACCGAAATATCGATCACGTCGCGATCCTGGGTGTGGGTGAACATGTGGACCATGAACACCCCGCCGGGTTCGACATAGCGCCGGTCACCGCCCATGAAGATGAAGTTGCAGCTGGAAAAGCAGGTCCACCCCGCGGGAATCCGCGTGGCCATGCCGGGAAAGCTGCGGACCACCCGGCCCGCGGCGTTGCCCGCTTCGGCGTCGCCCCCGCGCGACTTGAGCCAGATTTCCTCGACCTTGTCGTCCTTTTCAATCGCCGCCTTGAGCCGCGCGGGGAGCGTGTCTTCGACCACCCCGTCGAGGATCAGGACGTGCTTGCCGTCCTTCACCGCGGGCGTGATCGTCATGATCTTGAGCGGGCCCCACTCGGGGGTTTGCGGGCACGAAGGATTGTCGGGATCCTTCGCGTTCGCCGCCGACTTGGGCGGCACCGCGGCGACGCCAAGCAGCGCCGCGCAAGCCAGCAGG
>JANMPV010000004.1:0-3077 GCA_031370045.1 Novosphingobium sp.
CTTATCCACGAGAAACCGATGATCCGCGAAACACTCAAGGCCGCCCAGATTGTGGCGATGAAGGGCGGCGACAAGCCCCGCCTTGGCGCGATCCGCCTGATCCTGGCCAAGCTGAAAGACCGCGACATCGAACTGCGCACCGCCAAGGTACTGCCCGAAGACGAGGTCACCGTGGTCGAAGTGCTCCAGAAAATGGTCAAGCAGCGACACGAATCGATCACGCTCTATCGCCAGGGCGGGCGCGAGGAACTGGCTGCAGTCGAGGAAGCCGAACTGTTGGTGATCGAAAAATTCCTGCCCCAGCAATTGGGCGAGGATGAAACCCGCGCCGTGATCGCCGCGATCAAGCGCGAGTTGGGCGCGAGCAGCCTCAAGGACATGGGCAAAGTCATGGCCGAGCTCAAAGCCCGACACGGTTCGGAACTCGACATGAGCAAGGCCAGCGGGTGGGTGAAGGCGGCGTTGGCCTGATCTCAACTTTCAGGCGGCCTTGGGCGGCACCGAGCAGTTCTCGTTGACGATCGACCATTTGCCATCTGTGCCGCGGTGATAGACATCGGTGCAACGGAACGTGGCGTTGTTCGCCGGGGTCGTCGAACTGGTGCCATCGGACACCGAACTGACGATGAAGGTATCGCCGTCGACGATCTGAATCTTCTTCTCGGCCACCTTGACGCTGTCGAGCTTGGCTGCGGCAAATGCATCCTGGTTCTTGTCGAACGCGGCACGCTCGGTGGTCAGCGCGGGCGAGGAGATGTCGAAGCTGACCACGTCGGGCGCATAGAGCGCCTTGATCTTGGCCGCATCCATCGAATTCCACACCACCACGGTGTCGTCGAAGGCTTTGCTCGCTTCGGCCTCGGTGACCGCGGCGGCTTCTGCCGCAACGGGTACCTCAGCCTTTTCGCATCCGGCAAGCAGGACGCACGAAGCCGCAAGCGCGGCGATCACAGATCGGTTCATAGAAGTTTCCCCCGCGGGAGTCCTCAAGCGCGGAGTCGCCTGCACTCCCAAGCTCATGCTATCCCAATCCGGCTCGCGGTCATACGGGATTCGCGGTTTGGCACTCACCCCGCTCCGAAAGATCAGTCCCGCTTCCAGATGTCGCTTTCCCCCGCCTTTCTCGACGAACTGCGCGCGCGCACCTCGCTGTCGGGGGTGATCGGGCGGACCACGCGGCTGACCAAGGCGGGGCGCGAGTTCAAGGCGTGTTGTCCGTTCCACAACGAAAAGTCGCCCAGCTTCACCGTCAACGACGACAAGGGCTTTTATCATTGCTTCGGCTGCGGGGCGCACGGCGATGCGATCCGCTGGCTGATCGATCAGCGCGGGCTGGCGTTCATGGACGCGGTCAAAGAGCTGGCGGGCGAAGCCGGGCTGGAACTGCCCGCGCTCGATCCGCGCGCGGCGGAAATCGCGGAGAAGCGTCAGGGGCTGGATGAGGTCATGGTTGCCGCGCAGGCGTGGTTCGTCGAGCGGTTGCGTTCCGACGAGGGTGCGGCGGCGCGCAAGTATCTGGCGGGACGCGGGTTTGCTGCGGCGGTGGTCGAGCGGTTCGGGTTCGGGTTCGCGCCCGAAGGACGTCAGGCAATGAAGGCCGCGCTCAAGGCGTTTCCCGAAGAGATGCTGATCGAGGGCGGGCTGCGGATCGTGGTCGAGGACCCCGATTCAAAAACAAAAAGGGAGCCTTACGACCGCTTCCGCGGGCGGCTGATGCTGCCGATCCGCAATCCGCGCGGGGGGATTATCGGGTTCGGCGGGCGCATCCTCGATTCTTCCAAAACCGACGCCCCCAAGTATCTGAATTCGCCAGATACCCCGATCTTCGACAAGGGCCGCACGCTCTACAACCTCGACAAGGCCGCGCCGCTCGCGCGCAAGTCGGGGCGGCTGGTGGTGGTCGAAGGCTATATGGACGTGGTCGCGCTGGCCAACGCGGGGATCGAGGAGGCGGTCGCCCCGCTCGGCACCGCGCTGACCGAGGCGCAGCTCGAACTCGCCTGGCGGGTGTGCGAGACCCCGGTGCTGTGCTTCGATGGTGACGCCGCAGGCCAGCGCGCGGCGGTGCGCGCGATGCTCCGCGCGCTGCCGCTGCTGCGCCCCTCGCACAGCCTGGCGATCTGCCGGATGCCGCAAGGTCTGGACCCGGACGACTTGCTCAAGATGCAAGGCGCGCAGGCGCTGCTCGATCTGCTGGGCAAGGCGACCCCGCTGGTCGAGGCGCTGTGGCAGGCCGAGCGCGATGCCGCGCCGCTGCCTACGCCCGAGGCCAAGGCCGGGCTGAAAGCGCGCCTGCTGGCGCACGTCGAAGCCATCGCGGACAACGATATTCGCTCGCTTTATCGCCGCGAATTGCTCGACCGGTTCGGCGGATGGGCGTTCCCGGCGCGGGAAACACGCGAGCCGCGCGGCGCATTCCGGCGCGGACCGCCGGTGCCAGAGCGGCTCGAACCTGGGGTCGCGCATCGGCTTACCCGCGCCGCCAACGCCTCGCCCGACAAGCTGCTGGGCGCGGTGATCGCGGGTTTCCTGCGCTTTCCCGAAGCGCTGGTGCGCCATGCCGATGCGCTCGCGCGGCTGGCTCCCGCCGATCGCCGGATCGCCGCGCTGATCGACGTGCTGGTCGAGTGCGGCGACAGCGGGCAGGTGCTTGATCGTCAAGCAATTGCCACCATATTGGCCGAGCGGACACTTAAGGTTCCCGCAGTTGCGGATTATGCAGGGCTGCCCTTCGCGTTCCTCGTCGAAGGGGCCGACCCGGGCGAGGCGCGGGCCGATCTGGCCGAGGCGATGGCGCTGCTGATCGAACGGCCGGCGCTGGAAGCGGCGCTCGCCGCAGCGGAACGGCGCTTTGCCGAGGATCCGGAGGGCGCCTGGGCCGAGCAGCAGCGGTTGCTGCAAACGAGACTGGCGCTCGAGCGGCGCATGATGCAAAGGGCGACCGCGCGCGCGGGCGTTGAAAACGGAACGAACGAACCACATGGCGACCACTGACAAGGACGTGGGCGGCGACGCGCCGCTGATCGACCTCAACGAAGCTTCGATCAAGAAGCTGATCGCGCGCGCCAAGCGTCGCG
>JANMPV010000013.1:0-7460 GCA_031370045.1 Novosphingobium sp.
GGCGGGATCGGTGACGAGCAACGGTTCGACCGCCTACGTTGCCGCGGGTGCAGTCGATATCAAGATCAACAACGGGCTGTTCGATATCGTTGTGAGCAACGGCACCGACGATCCCAACGGCGTGGTTCACAGCGGCTCGACCACAGGCACGGTCAACAACAGCAGTTCGGCAACACCGCAGGGGATCTACCTCGTCGCGGTGCCCAGGAACGACGCGCTGACGATGCTCGTTTCGGGCAACCTGGGCTACAATTCCGCCTCCAGCGCCAATATCGTGGGCGGCAAGATCACGCTTTCGTCCGGGCACGATACCCCGGGCGGGGTGATCGATCTCTCGCGCGGCGGGGCCAACGGCGATCTGGCGATCAGCAACGCGACGTTCCTGAGCGACGCCGATGCGGCCACCAGCAGGGCGCTGACGGTGACCGGAACCGATACGTTTCGCGGTGGGCTCACTCTCAACGCGCAGAATGGCGCCACCGGCGGCTCGATCACGGTGGGCGGAAATATCTCAAAAGCCGCCGGGTTTGACGCTCACGCCGACGGCATCGGCGCGCGCGCTGCCGATCCGCTCGATAACACGCTCCTCGCCGCCGGAGTTCGCGGTGCCAATGCGACCGGCGGCACGGTGGATATCGACTTGGCCGCAGGCACGTTCGTGGCACCGGGCGGCATTACGCTCTCGGCTGACGCTCAGGGTGGACTCGGCGGTGCTTCGGCGGGAACGGCAACCGCCGGAACGGTGCGCCTTACCGTCGGTTCGGGAAACCAGAACATTTCAAGCATCATCGCGTCGGCCAGCGCCAACGGGACATTCCGTGTCGGCACCCCCGGCACCGGAGCGGCGGCCACGGGCGGCACCGTTACGCTTAATCTAGCCAGCGACTTCAATTCCATCACCATCAACACGGAAGCCTCGGCCAGTGCCATGGGCGGCGCTGACTTGCTTGCACAAAATGCCACCGCCGGATCGGTTTCGACCAATTTCACGGGCGGAACGGTACAGCTCGGCAGCTTGCTTTCGTATGCCTCGGCGACAGCCGCCGATGGCGGAGTCGCGAACGGTGGGGCGAACACCCTGATCGTGGATCGGGCACGCGTGTCGTATGGCGCCGTTTCGCTCCAGAACATCCGTCAGGGCAACGCGGGCACCATAGGCTCGCAGAACCTTATCGTCCGCAACGCAGGCCAGTTGGGAAGCAATGGCGGTTCATTGTCACTCTATGCCTCAGCCCAGGATAACGCCAGCGGGCTCATCGTGGGGGATCGGGTCGGGCTGACCAACGACGGCGGCTTCCTCTCCGGTTCCCAACTGACACTGGTGAGCGACGCCTCGGCGGGCTCGGGCTTTGGCCGAACCGACGCGCGCGGCGGAACCGTTCTGATCGACGTGAAAAACGTCGGCACACTGGACTTCGGGGTGATCCGGGCGACCGCCAACGGCTTCGGCGGTTCGGGTAGCGACGGCGGCGATGGAACGGGCGGGACCGTCACGTTCAACATGGGTTCGGGTTCGGTAACCGCCTCCAGCGGAATTTCGCTTCTGGCCGAAGGCTTTGCCGGGCTTCAGCAGACCGGTGCCGGTCGGGTTGGCTCGGGCTTCGGCGGAGCGGCGGCGCTGAACCTGACCGATTCGCGCGCATTCCTGGTGGCTGGCACAGTCAGGCTTTCCAGTCTGGGCACGACCGCATCGCAAATTGCCACGCTTTCGCTGCTCCCGTCCTCAACCGCCGCGGTTGCCCTGCCCCCATCCAGTCCAGCCAATGGCGGCAATGGCGTTGGCGGAACATCCCAGCTGACCGTCTTGGCCGGGTTGCTGAGCGCCAACCTGGCGATCGACGCTTCGGGTGAGGGCGGCAACGGCTTCAGCGGCGGAAACGGTGGACGCGGCAGCGGTGGTTTGGCCACGGTTACGGTGAGCGGCGGAGATGTATCGCCTACCAAGACGACGATCAGCGCGGACGGTCGCGGCGGGTTCGGCGCGGATTTTGACAGCTTTAGCGGCACCTTGGCTGGTGGAGGCGGGGTCGGCACCGGCGGGACTGCGACGTTCGCGCTGACCGCCGGAGTCTTCCACTCGGACTCGATCTCGCTGAGCGCGACCGGCAATGCGCCGCAAACCATCTCCTTTGGTGAAGGCAGCTTCGTGGTGCAACACGGCGGCGGCGGTTCCGTATTTGGCGATGGCCCCGCGACCGGCGGCGTGGGTGGCTTGGGGGTTGGCGGAACCACCAGCATCACGATGACCGGCGGAAGCCTGGCCAATATCAGCGGATTGCCCACCCGCACGATCTCGCTCGATTCGCGCGGCGTCGGCGGCAATGGCGGTAACGCCTTCAGCAATTCGACTGCCTCGCAGCTGACCCGCGGGTCGGGCGGAACCGGTCGCGGTGGAACGAGCGATTTTACGCTGTCCTCAGGGAACACCGACTTCACTTCGGTCAAGCTCGATGCTTCAGGATCGGGCGGGATCAGCGGGCGGGAACTCGGCGGAATCTCGGGCCCACCATCCAAAGGCGGAAACGGCGGCTCCGGGTTTGGCGGCAATGCCACGATTACGCTGGGTACGGCGGTTAGTGCGATCGATTCGTTTGCTTCCACGCGCTTTTACTCGGTTCTCGCGGGTGGATCGGGTGCCAATGGCGGCAACGGCACGATCGGCGGATCGGGCGGAGCCGGGCAGGGAGGCAGCGCCCGGTTGCGGATCACTGCGCCCGACGTGTTCGTCCATCAGTTCAGCCTTGATGCCTACAGCTATGGGGGCAACGGCGGGTCGAGCGGGTTGGGCAACAACGGTGGCACCGGTGGCAAGGGTACCGGCGGCACGACCCAGCTTCTGGTCGATGGCGCGGGAGTGACTTTCACTGCGGTCAACGGCTTGCTTGATTCTTCGGGAGAAGCTGGCAGCGGTGGAAGAGGCGGCAGCGGCCAGGTCGAAACGCTCAATGCCGCGGGTAATGGCGGTACGGCCGGCGCCGGGTTGGGTGGCACCATCCTGTTCTCGTCAAGCAATGGCGCAACACTCGATATCGCCCAGGCTACGACATTGAACCTTTACGCTTATGGCACCGGCGGCACCGGCGGCGATGGCGGCAACGCTGTTAACAACTTCGGTAGCGCGATCGGCAATGGCGGCATCGGCGGTGACGGTTCGGGCGGGGCGATCAACGTGGTCGCACAGGACGGGACCGTTCTGCTCGGCAATTTCACCACGAGCGTCAACGGACAGGGTGGGAACGGCGGCGGCAGGTTGAGCGCGAATGGCTCCTCCACCGACGCGTCGAACGGCGGCAGAGGTGGAAACGGATTCGGCGGCAACCTCAGCCTGACGGCATCGGGATTCGCAGGCTCGATCCAGGCGAATTCGCTCGACATCCATGTCGATGGCTTCGGCGGCAGCGGGGTCGATGGGCAGGGCTACGACCCGGTGACGTTCGTCGGCGCCAGCGGCGGGGCCGGAGCTGCGGGCAGCGGAGGGACGATCCGCTTCGACGCGTTCAACGAAGGCACCATTACGCTTGACCTGGCTTCGACATCCACGCTGACCGCCAACGGACGCTCTGCGTTTGGTGGAATCGGCGCGAACGGCGGCACCAACCCGACCACTGGCGTCGGTGGCGCGGGCGGTGCCGGGGGCAATTCGGGCCAAGGCAACGGCGGCACGATCACCCTTAATGCCGAGGGCGGGCTGATCGAAACCGGCGGGCTGACAATTGTCGCCAATGGCTATGGCAGCAACGGCTCGCAAGGCGGAGCGGGTGGTTCGGGCATAGTCCCGCCGGGCTCGCCAGTGGGGACTCCACCCGCCCCCGATGGCGCGTCCGGCGCTTTCGGCATCGGCGGTGGCGGGGTCGGCGGAGCGGTGTACATCACCGCGCAAAACGATGAAGGCGGCGCGGTCGGCGGCCTCGATCTGGGGGCTGTGAGCCTCAACGTGACGGGCCTGTTCGATTTCGGCGGCTTCGTCGCAAACTCCATCAGCGGGCTGGTGCAAATCAGCGACACGGTCGATGAAACCAATGGCGGGGTCAAGTTCGCCTCGCTCAACGTCAGCGGTTTTGGCGATCCGGTGTTCAACCCGATCACCCTGTCGATCTCAAGCCGCGCCGCGCCGATCCGCGTGGCCGGCGGGCTAACGTCGCGAACCGGCGGGACGATCGACATCGTCGCAATCGGCAGCGGCGGGCTCGAAATCGGCGGCCAGCTCGATCTTCGGAGCGATGCCTCGATTCGCCTGATTAGCTCGCAGGGCGGACTCATCCATGCCAGCAATATCTTCCTGAACACGCGTGGCACGACACTCGTCTCGGCGCAGAATTGCGTCGGACCGCTGTGCCCCACGGTGGTCGCCGACAACATGCTCACTGCTTCCACTGGGGGCGATTTCGCGCTCGATGGACCCGCGCAAATCAGGGCCGGGAATGTTATCGAGATCCACAGCCGGAGCGATGTCACCGGCGGTGCGGGCAGCGGGTACCGCGCGCCAAACATGTTCATTTCCGCCGAGAACGACGTGACGATCCGCAACGCATCGGGCGGATTGCTCGATGCCGAAAGCGGGCTGGTGTTCGGCGAGGGCACATTCTTCGTGAACGGCAACCTGACGCTGGGTGAAGACGCGGGCGGTGGCATCTTCAACCTCCCGGGCGGGCTGTTTGGGCTTGCGGGAACCGATATCGATATCACGGCGGGAACCCGGATTGATACGGTGGGCGGCATCAACCTCGCAGCCGCCGACGATATCCGCTTCGGCGCGGGGGCGCGGCTCACCAACGCTCTTGGCGCGCGCTCCGGGTTCATCATCATCAACGCCGGAAGCTTGGCGAGCAACGCCACGCCGGTAGCGGGTAACGTCGAGAGCCTGCTGATCGGCAGCGGCGTGACAATCGATGGCACCGACGGCGCGGTGCGCCTTGTCGGTGGGGTGATCGACGGGCGCAACGCCACTATCCGCGGCGCGTCGCTCAGCGCCGACCCCACCAATGTCCCCGCTCCGGGGCTTACCCAGCGCAACGACAACAGCCAGCTTTCCGCGCCATGCCTCGAAGGCGACATCTGCCTCGGGACGATCGCGGTTACCGGCGCGGTCCAGATCGGGCTGGGCGAGGACGCGCCGATCCATTTCGTCGGCACCGGGAACATTTCAGGCGCGAGCGTGGCGATCGCAAGCCGCGAGACCCTGACGTACGGAGCCGCCGCAACGCCGTTTACGATCACCTCTTCCGGGCCGATCGCGCTGACCTCGCAGCTCGCTGATATTGCGCTGACGGGCAACGCGCTGGTCGATGGAGAAACCGTGGCGCTCTCGACTGCCGGTTCGGTCACAGGCAATGGCCGTCTGCGCAGCACGGGCGATATCGGAATCGATGTGGGCGCGAACATAACGCTCGCCAGCCTGACCGCCGCGCGTCAACTGACCACGGTCGCCGGGATCGGCGGCGCGCTGGAACCGCTCTACACGCTGCCTGGAAACCTGCGCATTGGCACCTTCCAGACCGGCGCGCCGACCGCAATCCGCACGGGCGGCTCGATCGTGATCGACGGTGCGACCACCAGCGGCAACGATCTTTCGCTGACCGCCGGGACGCTCGTCTCGCTGGGAACCGATAGCAACATCGCCAACCTTTTCCTGACCGGGCAGGACGTCACCTTCGCCACGATCGGCGCGAACGGCAATATCGTCCTCTCGGCAGGCAACGCCATCACCGGCACCAGCGCGACCGCAGGCGGCACCTTCACTGCGAACGGCACGACGTTGAACGCAGCGGCGCTTCGATCGGGCGGGGCGATGGCCCTGACGACGACCGGCGCGACGACGCTCGGCACCGCCACTTCGGGCTCCGACCTGACGATCAACAGCGGCGCGCTGTCGTTCAACGGTCTGACTTCGACAGGCGCGACCTCGATTGTTGCCACAAGCGTGGCGGGCGGCAACATCGCCGCGGGCACCACCCTTGCGGTGAATTCTGCGGGCGCGATCGTTCTGGGCACCGCCACTGCGGGCGGCTCGCTGACGCTGGGCGGTGCCACTATCGCTGCGACCAGCTTGCGATCGGGCGGGGCGATCAGTCTGACCAGCACGGGCGCGTCAACGCTGGGCACCGCCAATGCAGGCAGCACCTTCACCGCCAATGGCGCATCGCTGCAATTCGCCGGCATCACCGCCGCCGGAGATGTGGCGCTGACCGCGGCCACGGTGACCGGCGGCGACGCCACTTCGACCGCGGGGGCGATCGGGCTCACCGCGACCGGGGCCACGACCGTGGGCCAACTGCGCGCCGCGACCGATGTCACCGCGCGGGCAACGACGCTGACCTTTGCCGGGATCGCCGCGGGGCGCAACGTCACGCTCGACGTGACCACGCTGGTCGGCACGACGATCACCGCGGGCCAGGATCTGACGATCCGCAGCGTCAACGACCTGACCTTCGGGACGATCGCTGCGGGGCGCAATCTGTCGCTCAGCGCCTCGACCGGGGCGATCACGGTCAACACCGATATCGACGCCGGGGGCACGGTTTCGCTGGCCGGGGACGCGATCCTGATCAAGGCCGTCGGGCCGCTGACGGTGGCGTCGGTTACTGCCGACAACGGCGATATCGCGATATCGACCGATGGCCTGCTGCGGGTTTCCAGCGCAGCTTCGCGCGGCGACGTGACATTGACTTCGACCGCCAACTCGCTGATTCTGGGTCCGATTACCGCGGGCCGGGCGCTTGCCTCACCTCAGGCGCTCAACGCCAGCGGGACGAGCAAAGGTACCCCCGGACCGGGGGCGATCACGCTAAGTGCGGCGCAGGCGATCACTCTGCAAGGCACGGTTGACGCGCTCACCGCGCTGACCGCGAGCGCAGGCACACTGATCGACCAGCGTGCGCTGGCGGTGGGCAAGACCATCGCCTACCGCTCCGCTGATCTGACGCTGGGGCAGACCGCCGCGCTGGGGCAAAGCAACTTCACCACCGCGATCTCGCTGACCAACACCGGCACGTGGGGCGCGCTGCTCGGCGATGTGGCGGGAACAACCGCGGGCTATCGCCTCGACAATGCCGAATTCGGGCGGATCCATTCGGGCGGCGACCTCAGCCTGGCGGCCGGTTCCTTGCTGACCATCGGCACGCTTTCGGCGAGCGCGGCCAGCGGCAGCGGCGGGGTGGCCGATGGTAACATCGGGGCGACGTCCGCGCTGGCCCTGTCCACCTCGGGCGATCTCGCGGTCGGCGGCGCGCTCGCGCTGGGTAACGCGGCGGGCAACACGCTGCGGCTGACCAGCGGATCGCTGACCCTCGATGCAGGCACGGGATCGGTGCGCCTGGTCGAAGGATCGGGCCATGGCGGCACGCTGGCCATCTCCACCGGCGAGCTGTCCGCGTTGACCGCTGCCGTGCGCACCGCGATCGCCGGGATGGATGGCAACGCGATCAACTTGCGCCTCGCCCAGAACGACGGAGTTAGTGACG
>JANMPV010000019.1:0-1807 GCA_031370045.1 Novosphingobium sp.
GCGGGGATCAACGCGCTGTGGCGCTCGGGCGTGCCGGGAACGGTGTTCGGATCGGTGCTGTTCATGGACAACCTGCTGACCAACTGGGCGCGCCCGTTCATCGTCAACGAGGGGCGCTACGTCTATCCCCATAAACCCACCCTGGAGGCCAACTGGATCAGCCTGGATGACGTGGCCAAATTCATGCTCGCCTCGCTCGAGCGGCCCGACATGGAAGGCGCCTGGCTCAATATCGGCGGGCCAGAGCGGCTGCGCGGCAAGGATGTGACCGCGGTTTTGTCGAACACGCTCAAGAAGCCGATCAAGTACGATCCGTGCACCCCGCAAGAGTTCGGCGATTACCTTGTCGCAGCGGCGGGCGAGGATATGGCGCCCGAACTGCGCGAGGGGTTCTCGGCCGGGATCGCGGCGTTTTATGACTACAACAACACCGCCCCGACCAAGCCGTTCGAGGTCGACATGGACCACGTCTACGATCGCTTTCCCGAACTCGACGGCAAGCTGGAACCGCTGCAAGCGTGGGCCGACCGCCAGGACTGGAGCGAGAGCAATCACCGCCCCGCGTTCGGGTGAGGGGGTTTGGGCACCGTCATTCCAACAAAAACCCGCTCGTGCTGAGCTTGTCGAAGCACCGCTCTTGTTCTTGAGGCTGCGCGCGAACGCACGAAGGATAGAGCGGTCCTTCGATAAGCTCAGGACAAACGGATTTCCTGTGGGAGCCAAGTCAAGGCAGAGGTCGTAAGCCCCTACTCCGCCGCTTCGGCCATCCGTTCGGCAGCAAAAATGTCCTTGAGTTCGGCATCGGTCGCCGCGACCAGGCGCTCGGCCCAACGGTGGAAGACCTGCCCACCGCCCTCGTTGCGCCCGAACAACACGTGGTCGGTCATCCCCGACATCAGCGCATCGTGCTGGCGCTTGCCGGTGGCATAATCCTCGCCCTCAACCACGGTCTTGAGGAAATCGAACTGCTGGTGCGCGCCTTGGATCGTTGCGGCGTCGGTCGGCTCGCGCTCCATCAGGTAATACTGGTTGGTCACGCTTTCGCCCACGGTATCACCGGGGAACAGCTGCGAAATCAACACTGCGCGCGCGTTGCCGCCGTAAAAGCTGGCGACCGAGATGTGCGGAAAGATCGTCCACACCCCGGCCATCAGCGCGTCGATCGGCCAGTCCTTCTCGGCCATCGACCCCAGATCGACCGATTCGTCGGTCCCCAGCTTGGTGTAGATCGCGGTCGGGTTGGTCAGGCGCTGGTGCGGGCCCCACGCGAAGAAGTTGGCGCGGTTGAAAAAGTCGGCGCCAAAGGTGGCCGCGTGGAGAACCGGCAGGTGGTAGAAATCGAGATAGCCGTCATAGGCGGTCTTCCAGTTCGGCCCCACGAGCGTACGCTTGGCGAACACATGCCAGCCGTCGAACGCGAAATTGGCGAGCAGATCGTCATAGCCGCACAGGTAATCCTCGATGCTCAGCGTCGAAGCCGGGTCGAGGATAGCCCAGATCAGCCCGGCTCGCTCGAGCACGGGGAACCGTTTGAGGCAGTGCGCGGCCTTGTCGATCGCGCCGAAATCGTCCGACGACGCCACCCCGAGCAGCGCGCCGTCGTTGCGGAAAGTCCACCCGTGATAGCCGCACACAAACCGGCTGGCCTTCCCCTCGCCGCTCGCCAGCGGATTGCCGCGATGGCTGCACATGTTGAGGAACGCGGCCACGCTGCCGTCTTTCTGACGGGTCAGCAGCACCGGCACCCCGACCACGGTCATCGCCTTGTAGCTGCCGGGTTCGGGCAGTTCGCAACTCGGTGCCAGCA
>JANMPV010000020.1:0-3392 GCA_031370045.1 Novosphingobium sp.
GGTGACCAGGCCGGGCGAGGGGGCGAAGGTGAAGGGGTCTTCGGCGTTGATCTGGCATTCGATCGCGTGGCCGGAGAAGTCGATGTCTTCCTGGCGGACCGACAGCGGCTTGCCCTCGGCGATGCGGATTTGCTCCCGCACCAGGTCCACGCCGGTGATCGCCTCGGTCACCGGGTGTTCGACCTGGAGCCGGGTGTTCATTTCGATGAAGTAGAACTCGCCGCCTTCCCACAGGAACTCGATCGTCCCCGCGCCGCGATAACCCATGCCGGCCATCGCCCGCGCCACGATCCCGCCCATGCGTTCGCGTTCCGTGGCGGAAATCACTGGCGAGGGGGCTTCTTCCAGCACCTTTTGATGGCGCCGCTGGAGCGAGCAGTCGCGCTCACCCAGGTGGATGGCGTTGCCGTTGCCGTCGCCGAACACCTGGAATTCGATGTGGCGCGGGTTGCCGAGGTATTTTTCGAGATAGACGGTGTCGTCGCCGAACGCGGCCTTGGCCTCGTTGCCCGCCTGCTTGATCAGCGTTTCGAGCGTATCCGGCCCCTCGCACACCTTCATCCCGCGCCCACCGCCACCCGAGGCGGCCTTGATGATCACCGGATAGCCGATTCCGGCGGCGATTTTTGCCGCCTCGACCGGGTCGGAAACCGCGCCATCGGAACCCGGCACCAGCGGCAGCCCCAGCTTGCCCGCGGTGCGCTTGGCCTCGACTTTGTCGCCCATCGTGCGGATATGCTCGGGCTTGGGGCCGATCCAGGTGATGTTGTGGGCCTCGACGATCTCGGCGAACTGGGCATTTTCGGACAGGAAGCCATAGCCCGGGTGGATCGCATCGGCGTGGGTGATTTCCGCCGCCGAGATGATCGCGGCGACGTTGAGATAGCTGTCCTTGGCGGCGGGCGGCCCGATGCACACCGCATGATCGGCCAATCGCACGTGCATCGCATCGGCATCGGCGGTGGAATGCACCGCAACCGTCTCGATCCCCATCTCGTGCGCGGCGCGGTGGATGCGCAGCGCGATTTCGCCGCGGTTGGCGATCAACAGGCGCGAAATGCCCATGGGTTAGGCGATCACGACCAGCGGCTGGTCGTATTCCACCGGCTGCGCGTTCTCGACCAGGATCGCCTTGACCGTGCCCGAAGCGGTCGCGACGATCGGGTTCATCACCTTCATCGCTTCGATGATAACCAGCGTATCGCCTTCCTTGACCGCCTGGCCAATGCTGACGAACGCCGCACTGCCGGGTTCGGCAGAGAGATAGACCGTGCCGACCATCGGCGATTTGACCGCGTTGGCGTGATCGGGGGCAGCCGGTTTCGCGGCCTCGGCGGGAGCAGCCGGGGCCGGATCCGCCGCCGGTGCGGGCGCCGCATACTGCGCCGCCGCAGCGGCAGGTGCCGCCCGCGAAACCCTGATCTTGCGATGGTTGTCCTCGACCTCAATCTCGGTCAGGCCGGTTTCGGCCAACAATTCGGCCAGTTCGCGCACCAGCGCGGTATCGATCGCCATCGCCGCGTCGCGGCCGTGCTTGTCGTCGCCCATTGTTCCTCGAGGTGTCTGTTGAAGCCGCAGCTATGCGCGGGGCAGCGCGGGCTGGCAACCCCCGTCAGAGCCCCGCGACTGCCTCCAGTGCCAGCAGATAGCCTTCCGCGCCGAACCCGGCGATCGTGGCTTTGGCCGCCATCCCGACATAGCTGACGTGGCGGAAAGCCTCGCGCGCGTGCGGGTTGGAAAGGTGAACTTCGATTACCGGGATGGAGATAGCCTTGATCGCATCATACAGCGCCACGCTGGTGTGGGTGAAGGCGCCGGCATTGAGCAGCACGGCCTTGGCCCCGCTTGCCTGCGCCTCGTGCAGCCAGTCGATCAGATGGCCCTCGTGGTTCGACTGGCGCATGTCGATCGTCAGACCCAGTGTTCGGGCGCGATCTTCGAGCCGCCCGGCGATGTCGTCGAGCGTGTCGCTGCCGTAAATCTCCGGCTCGCGCGTGCCGAGCAGGTTGAGGTTGGGGCCGTTGAGGACGAACACAATTTGCGTTTCGGGGGAAATTTCGGTGGCTGGCATCGTCGGGGGGCCTTGCTGCTGGTTCGGCGCGGGCGATAGCGGATTGCCGCGCGCTTGTCGAAACTGCTCGGGCTATCAGCCGACCAATGGAACCGGGTCGGTGCCCTTGCCATATTCCGGATCGGCAGCGGGGCCTTCTTCCACCACGGTTTCGTCGGGCGGTGGGCTGTCGCTTTCAGCGCTGGAGCTGCCCGCGCCGAGCCGGGTAGCGGCGGCCTCGGCGCGCTTGGCGGAAGCCTCGGCCTTGCGCGCGGCCTCGTCGGCCTGCGCGACGCGGCGCATCAGTTCGTCCTCACCACGATCCGATCCGCATGAGGCCAGTGGCGCGGCCAGCAGCGATAACAGGGCGAGAGTGGCGAGACGCTTCATGGATTCAGTTCCGGCTGGGGATTGGCGACGGACACCGTCTTAGCAGCCAAAAATTTACCGATCGCTAAGCACGCCTGGCGCCGCCTAGCGATCGACGCCCTTCACTTTGCCCCATTGCCGGGCGACGGTGTAGCCGAGATAGCCGGTGCCGAAGAGGGCATAGAGCGGTTCGGGCAAGCCATTGAGATAAGCGGTGATGCCGCCGCCGATGTCTTGAGCGGCTTGCGGGCTGAAGCAGGCGACCAGCCCCATCGGCAGCGAGAACAGGATCATCACGTACATCACGTAGAGAAAGCTGGGGCGGGCGCGGCTGGTCCACGGATCGGGCGATTGCGCCTCGGCAACGATCGCGGAGAGCCGCGCCTCGACGATCTCCATCTCCTGCGTACCTTCCAGCCGCATCAGTTCGAGCTGGGCTTTCTCGCGCGCGGCCTTGTCGGGGATGACCTTGTCGATGATCGAGGCGAGCGGGCCGATCAGAGCTTCGAACAGGGGCATGAGCGACATCCTGGCAATTGTATACTTGACAAAGCAAAGGCTGATTCCCATTGCACAATCCGACAGGTCGGCACTCTACAAATCTAAAGGGGCGCGAGGATCGCCAAAGCGTCTTTGACACTGACGGTCAGCGCGGTGAGCGTCTTACGAATGCTTTCCCCGGCAAAGGGCTGACCGTCAGCGAAGCGTATCTCAAAGGTTTTTGCCGGATCGCCGTAAAGTTTCGCCCCGTAGCCTTCGTGGAAGCCAATTGCGGCGTCATTGTAGGGGTTATTCGTCACCAGCGTGAGGTTGTTGATAACCACAGTGCGCCCTTCGGGGCCTTCGATTTCGAGCCGCTCGATATCCATGTCCGCGCTCGCCGCAATGAGGCTGTGGTGCTTGTCGGCAATATCGAGGGCGTGAACCCCGTAGAGTCCGCCGGGGATGTCCTCGAAGGGTTCTATGCGGTCCA
>JANMPV010000406.1:0-2511 GCA_031370045.1 Novosphingobium sp.
TCCTCGATGATCCCGACCGACTTGTCGTCGATGATGTCGAACAGCGTGGCGCGGGTCTTGCGGAAGATCTTGAGATATTTCCCGTCGTAATTGCCGAGCTGGGTCTCATCGATCGTGTGCTGTGCGATCATCTCGGCGGTGCCAGGTTTGCACACCGACCACACCATCGCCCGGATCAGGTCATCGACCTGTTCCTGGGTGTAGTTCGAAATCGCTTCCTGCGCGGCGCGCGAGCGGGCGACGAGCGCGGCGATCTCGGTGGCTTCGGGTGAGGGGTCAAGCTTGAAGGCGGTGGCCACGGCAGTACTCTCCTGGGAAAATCGGTATGCGTGCGAACCCGAATTGGGGTGAAATCACCCGATTGCAACGTGCAACGGTCTAGCCCCGCCTTGTCACAGGCGGGGCTTTTATTCAATCGCCCGGCAGGTTAACCGCCCTGGCGAATTCGTTCAGATCCGCTCGATGATGATCGCCGGAGCCATTCCGCCCGCCGCGCACATCGTGACCAGGCCATAGCGCCCGCCCGACCGTTCGAGTTCATCGAGCGCGGTGCCGATCAGGATCGAACCGGTGGCGCCGATCGGATGGCCCAGCGCCATCGCCCCGCCGTTGATATTGACCTTGGTGCGATCGAGATCGAGGTCGCGGATGAACTTCTCGGCGACCACCGCGAACGCCTCGTTGATTTCCCAGACGTCGATATCGGCGGTGCTCAATCCGGCCTTGGCCAGCACCTTTTTGGCCGCAGGGACGGGCGCGTTGAGCATCAGCGTGGGATCGTCACCTTGATTGGCATAGGCCACGACGCGGGCGCGGGGCTTAAGCCCGTGCTTGTCGGCATAGTCCTTGGAAGTCAGCAGGATCGCGGCGGCACCATCGACGACACCTGAGGAGTTACCCGCGTGGTGGACCGGGACAATCTCGACATCGGGATAACGGCGGTTGATCTGCTTGCGGAAGGTGGTGCCGTTGCCAAGATCGAAATCGGCCAGGCCGGCGAACGCAGGCTTGAGGCTGGCGAGCCCTTCGGCGGTGGTTTCGGGGCGCGGGAATTCCTCGCGATCCAGCGCCACGCTGCCATCGGTGTTGAGCACTGGCACCACCGACTTGGCAAAGCGGTTTTCCTTGATCGCCACATCGGCGCGCTGCTGGCTGACCAGCGCAAGATCGTCGAGCGCCTGGCGGGTGATCCCCTCGATTGTCGCGATGGCATCGCCGCACACGCCCTGGTTTGATTGCGGATGCAGCTCGTCGAGCGCCTGATGCCCCGATCCCATCATCCGCTGGGGCAGCCCGGCGTTGGCCTGTTCGGCGGCGAAGGTGGCGGTATAGCTCATCATCTCGGTGCCGCCCGCGATCACGCAATCTTCCATCCCGCTCATCACGCTGGCCGCGGCGAAGTTGACGCTGCTGATCCCGCCGCCGCAGAACCGGTCGAGCGTGGTGCCGCTGGCCTTGGTGCTGTAGCCGGCGCTGAGCGCCGCCATCCGCCCCAGATCGCCGCCCTGCTTGCCGACTTGCGACGAGGTTGACCAGACGATGTCATCGACAGTCTCGGTATCGAGGTGGTTGCGCTCCTTGAGCGCCTTGAGCACGGTTGCGGCCAGGTGCTGCGGGTGCAGATGGCTCAGCGCGCCCTTGCCGGGCTTGCCCACCCCACGCGGGGTGCGGACGGCATCGATAATGTAAGCTTCGGTCATGTCAGGTCTCCTGGCTCCCAACCCCGCTCATCCCGAGCGAAGTCGAGGGATCGCGCGCAAGGGTCAAGCCTTGCGCAACGTGTCTCGACTTCGCTCGACATGAGCGGGAATTGGTTTGGGTTTGGCTGGTAAAGCGGGTCAAGCGGGTATCTGGTTGAACGGCACGCCCTTGTCGGGGCGATGATCTTGCGGCAGTCCGAGGATCTTTTCGGCTATGGTGTTGAGCAGAACCTCGTCCGATCCGCCCGCGATCCGCCCGGTCGGGGCGTTAAGCCAGCTGGTGGTCCAATCCTCTTTCACGAATGCATCTGGATCGAATGCCAGCCCGGTGTTGCCTTGCAGATCGATCGCCAGTTCGGACAGCTTCTGGCGGCTGCGCACCGCGACCAGCTTTTGCAACGATCCCTCGGGGCCGGGCTGCATCCCTGCCTCCATCATTTTCATTGCCCGCGCGGTGATCGCCTCAAGCCCGCTGCGCATCGCATAGTTGCGCGCGATCGCGGACCGGATGCGGCCATCCTCAAGCGCCGGTTTCTCGTTGATCTCGACTTCGCGCGCCAGATCGATGAACACTTCCAGATGAGGGCCAAATCCGGCGCTATCGGTGGCGATGTAACGTTCGATCATCAGCGTGTGGAGCGCCACGCCGAAGCCACCGCCGACCGGCCCCATGCGCTGCTCGTCGGTCATTTTGACGTCGTCGAAGAACACCTCGTTGACGTGGCTGTCGCCGCCAGCAAGCTTGATCGGGCGGACCTCGACGCCGGGCGCTTTCATGTCGACCCAGAAGTAGGTCAGCCCCTTGTGCTTG
>JANMPV010000049.1:0-19750 GCA_031370045.1 Novosphingobium sp.
CCTGGTCGCGCGTCGGCGGCACCACCGGCAACGAATACCAGACCCGCGCCCGGCAGGAAATAACCGCCAACCTCCAGGTGGTCGATTTCCAGGGTACACCGTCGATCACCCTGGCCGATTACGCGGGCCAGACCAACAACAGCGTCCTTGTTTCGCTGAGCGCATCGAAGGAACTGCCCTTCAGCAAACTGCTGATGAAGACCGGCACGACAATCACAGTGACAGCGCAGGCCGCGTTCGAAAAGGCGTCGGCCTACAACGCCTGCCTCATCGCGGTCGATCCCAGCACCAGCGGAGCGATCAGGTTCCAAGGCAACGCCTATGTCGTCGCGCGTTGCGGCGTGGCCGCGCTTTCAAATAGCGATACCGCGATCATCAAGAACGGAAACGGCACCTTCAATGTCGGCTATCTGGTCTCGGCGGGGAAAATCGGCGATAATCTGGAGGGGACTTTTACTAACAACGGGGTCTCTTACACAAATATCGCCGTTGAGGGTGTGCAGGGGCTTGTCGATCCGTTCGGTTCACTGACGCCACCAAACAATGCGACTGCACAGACGTATTCCTGCGCGGCTGCGAGTACTGTAACGACCGCAGCGACGTACAGCAAAGTCACAACTATTGTCGACAAAACGTATACGTCACTGACCAATACGACTTCTTCTATCTGGACCTATAAATCGCCAGATGTCCTGATTTCATCCGCGACGCAGACCGGATTCACAACCGCCACGCCGCCTGCGGGAACGGTCGTGGGAAGCTTTCTGGTCGCGCCGGCAGCGACCACGGTCCCGGGTTCGGTCGTGACAGTTGCGGGCTCGGCGGCGGTGGCCGGCGTCGGCTGTAACAACGGAGGCAATAATTGCACGACTCCAGCGCAACCGGCGATACCTGTGACATATAAACGCATCGATCGGGTTACGACCGAAACGAGACCCGTAACTGCGGTCACTTCGGTCACCACGCCAGCCGGTGCCCAAATGCAGCCTGGAACTTATTCCGATTTCACGGTTAGCTGCGACACGACGATGGCTTCGGGCGTCTATGTGATCAACGGCGGCAACTTCAAAGTAAACGCGCAGAACACCGTCACCGGTCCTGGCGTTATGATCGTGCTCAAGAACGGTGCCAGCCTGGATATCAATGGCGGTAGCACGCTTAACCTGCGGGCAATGACGACATTGGAGATGATCGCTGCCGGGATCAGCGAAGCCGAAGCGCTGAAGCTGAAAGATATGCTTGTCTTCGAAGATCGCAACTCATCGGGTGCTGGGGCCAGTGGCGACAAGCTCAACGGCAATGCCGGAGCCATTCTCGAAGGCACGATCTATCTGCCAAAGAGCGACATTACTTTCGACGGCACTTTTGGCGTGGTCTCACGCTGTCTAGTGGTCACCGCCAAGACGATCACCATCGGCGGGACCGCCAATATGGCGACGTTTTGCCCACCAGGCACTGCTTCCGGCGCGGGCGGCGTTGCGGTGGGTGGCGGGTCCGCTTCGGTGCGGCTGGTCGCATGATCCGCGCGTTCCGATCCTTTGGGCAATCGTTCCGCCGCAACCAGCGCGGCACGGTGCTCATCGAGACTGCGTTCGTTGCGCCGATCCTGGCCCTGCTCGGGCTGGGAGGGTTCCAGGTCAGCCAAGCGGTGGCGCGGCAGCACGAGCTTCAAACCGGCGCGGATGACGCCGCGTCGATGGCGCTGGCCGGGTGGACGGACTCGTCTGCGCAAAAGACTGCACTCAAGAGCGTGCTCAAATCCACGCTCAATCTTACCGACGCCCAAGTCACGATTACCAATAAGTATCGCTGCGGAGTCACAGTAGCTTACGTCAATGTCAAGACCGCTTGTGCCGCTGGCACGATCGTGGCCACCTATCTGCAAATCGCGCTGACCGACACCTACACTCCGACCTGGGTCAAGTTCGGGATGGGCACGCCGCTCAACTTCGCGGTGACGCGCACCGTGGTGCTGTCATGATCCGCTTGCTCCAGCGACTGCGCGCCAGCCGGTCGGGCAGCACGATCATCGAGTTCGCAATCCTCGCCCCGGCAATCATCACCCTGTTCATGGGGATCCTTCAGGTTGGGATCTGGATGCAGAGCTACAACGCGCTGCGATCGATCGCAGCAGAGACTGGTCGCTATACCGCAATCCAGTATCAAAAGAGCAACAATATCAGTAATATCGATATGGCGACATGGGCCCGTGATCGCGCCAAGGCAGTTTACCTGTTCGACAGCACTGAGATTTCGACCGACGTGACAGATGCGGCCACTCAGCAGATCGCTGGTGTAACAGAGAAAACTCTGACCCTAACAGCAGTAAACACGTCTTATCTGAGCGTTATCGGAGTCACCGACGGAACGATAATTTTCAAACGCCCGATCTTCGTCAAGACGTGATCGCTCGAGCGCCACGCCTGCAGAATTGCGTGAATATATTTACCTTGTTCGTAAGTCACCCGGAGACGTGAGCGCGTTAGAAAAGCGTGAACCGCTTTTCAGGATCGCGATCCGCCGATGTCTGACCTCCTGCATCCTGCCAGCCTACCCAAGCGCGGCCTGTTCGCCCGCCTCGCGCGCGATGCGGCGGGCAATACGCTGGCGATCGTCGCCGCGTCGATCGCGCCGATCATGGCGATGGTCGGCGGCGGGATCGACATGGGGCGCAGCTATCTGGCGGAAAGCCGCCTGCAACAGGCCTGTGACGCCGGCGTGCTGGCCGCGCGCAAAAAGCTCGGCTCGGCCGCGGTGGTCACCGGCGTTGTGCCCACCGACGTTTCCGATGTCGGCGCGCGCTTTTTCAACATCAACTACCGCGTAGGCGCCTACGGCACCAAAAACCGCCAGTTCGCGATGACCCTGGAAAACGATTATTCGATCAGCGGCACCGCCACCGCCGATGTCCCGACCACGATCATGGGCATCTTCGGCTTTACCAATGTGGCGGTTGCGGCCGAATGCCAGGCGCGGCTCAATTTCTCCAATACCGACGTGATGATGGTGCTCGATACGACCGGATCGATGGCCCAGACCAACCCCGGCGATTCGGTGTCCAAGATTACTGCGCTGAAGGCCACGGTTACCGCATTTTTCTTGCAGATCGCAGCGTCGACGAAGCCCGGAACCAGGGTGCGCTATGGCTTTGTGCCGTATTCGACCAACGTCAACGTCGGCGCCCTGCTCAAGGACGAGTGGGTGGTGAAAGACTGGAGCTACCAGTCGCGCAAGATCAACATCTTGGGTATCGCGGGCGGGGCGTATACGTACCAGCCGGTGGCCCGCAACGTCGCCGATTGGCGAACCGCTTCGAACGGGTGCATCGAAGAGCGCAAGACTTACGAGATCACCGACTACGACAACGTCGATCTTGGCCGGGCGATGGACCTCGATATCGATCTGGTACCGACTTTGGGCAACGCCGATAGCCAATGGCGGCCAATGTATCCGCTGCTGGTTTACGATCGCGCGATCAAGTGGGACGGTTCGGGCAGCTTTTCGAGCGCCGCTGTCACCACCAGTTCCGAGTACCTCAACCCCGGACTTGCTGGCTATGCCGCGTGTCCCCCGCCCGCGGCAAAGTTGCAGTCGCTCTCGTTGGCCAGCCTGACCAGCTATCTCTCAGCCCTGAAACCGCGCGGCAGCACGTATCATGATATCGGGATGATCTGGGGCGGGCGGCTGCTCTCGCCCACCGGGATCTTCGCCGACGAAAACGCCGACTTGCCCGGCAAGCCGACCAGCCGCAACCTGATCTTCCTGACCGACGGGGAGACCGCGCCGCTCGACGTCAGCTATGCCAGCTATGGGGTGGAGCCGCTTGAGAAGAAACGCTGGAGCGCCGGCTCCGCGCGCTCGCTGACTCAGACGGTGGAGGCGCGCTTCACCTTCGCCTGCAAGGAAGTGCGCAAGAAGAACATTACCGTCTGGCTGATCGCATTCGGCACCGCGCTCAACCCGGTGCTATCCGACTGCGCCGGGCCCGGCCACACGTTCGAGGCATCGGATTCCACCAAGCTCAGCCAGGCGTTCGACGATATCGCCAGGTCGATCGGCGACCTGCGGATCTCGCGTTGACCGCGCGCACCGCCTTGCGCCGCTTGCGCGGCGAAGTTCGGGGGGCAGCGGTTGTCGAATTCGCGCTGGTCGCCCCGGCGCTGCTGCTGACGATCATGGGCATCTTTGACCTGGGCTACAACATTTACGCCGCCACGATGGTCCAGGGCGCGATCCAGCACGCCGCGCGCGATTCGACGATCGAAGGCGCGAACCTGCGCCTGGCCCAGATCGATGCGGCGGTATCGCGTGCGGTCCACCACGTTGTGCCCCGGGCCACAATCGCCTTCAGCCGCCGCGCATACGCCGACTTCACCGATGTCTCGCGGCCCGAGGACTTCACCGACACCGACGGAAACGGCCTGTGCGACAACGGTGAACCCTTCGAGGACGCCAACCGCAACGGCACCTGGGACGACGATCGCGGCGCTTCGGGCAGCGGCGGTGCGCGCGATGCCGTGCTTTATACCGTCACCGTGACTTATGCCCGCGGCTTCCCGCTGGCGAGCATGATCGGGCTGCCCGATACCGTGAAGACCGCGGCGGCCACGGTTTTGCGCAACCAGCCCTACAAGCTGCAGGACAACAAGCCGGCGGTGGGCGCATGCACCTGAGCGCCGCTCCGATAGCGCGATTGCGGGCCTTGTGGCGCGATTCTTCGGGGGTCGCGCTGACCGAGTTCGCGCTGTCGCTGCCGCTGCTGATGACCGCGGGGCTGTGGGGCATCGAAACCGCGAACCTGGCGGTTACCACGTTGCGGGTGAACCAGGTGGCGATCCAGATTGCCGACAACGCCTCGCGGATCGGCGATACCTCGTCGCTCGAAGATCGCCGGATCTATGAAAGCGACATCAACGACCTGCTGCTGGGATCGAATATCCAAGCGGGCGAATCGATCGATCTCTACCACCACGGCCGGGTGATCGTCAGCAGTCTGGAAGTCGTGCCCGGAACCGCCGACCAGCAGTACATCCACTGGCAGCGCTGCAAGGGCACCACGGCCCACCCTTCGAGCTATGGCAAGCAGGGCGACGGGATCAGCAGTACGCTGCCGGGCATGGGTCCGCCGGGCGAGGAAGTCATGGCCCAACGCGGCGAGGCGGTGATCTTCGTCGAGGTCAGCTATGACTACCAGCCGCTGGTCCCCGGCTTTTTTCAAACCAGCCGCGTCATCAGCTCGACCAGCGCCTATACCGTGCGCGACAGCCGCGACCTGACCCAGATCTATCAGCGCGATGCCGGTTCGCCCGATCCGGTTTCCGGCTGCCTGACCTACACCGGCTTTGGCCCCTGAACGCGCGAACACTCAGCTGCGGTTGCAGACCTTTCTGACCGCAGCGGCGATCCGTGCCGCATCGATCAGCGCGATCTTTTCGAGGTTGGCGGCGTAAGGCAGCGGAACGTCCTCGTCGCACACCCGCATCACCGGGGCGTCGAGATCGTCGAACCCGTCCTCCATGCAGATCGCGATGATTTCGCTGGCGATCGAGCACACCGGCCAGCCCTCTTCGGCGATAACCAGGCGGTTGGTCCGCGCCAGGCTTTCGAGCACCGCCGCCTTGTCGAGCGGGCGCAGCGTGCGCAAGTCGATCACCTCGGCGTTGATCCCTTCGGCAGCGAGCGTCTCGGCGGCTTCGAGCGAGAGGCCGACCCCGATCGAATAGGTGACGATCGTCACGTCGGTGCCCGCGCGCACGGTACGCGCCTTGCCTATCGGCAGGACCCAGTTGTCGACTTCCGGCACATCGAAGCTGCGCCCGTAAACCAGCTCGTTCTCGAGGAATACCACCGGATCGTCGCT
Organism: Novosphingobium sp.; assembly: GCA_031370045.1. Taxonomy (GTDB): domain Bacteria; phylum Pseudomonadota; class Alphaproteobacteria; order Sphingomonadales; family Sphingomonadaceae; genus Novosphingobium. The sequence goes on from JANMPV010000049.1 coordinate 5,861, forward strand.
GCGGATTGCCGCCTTGAGCAGGCCCTTGGCGTCGGCTGCATCGAACGGCGCGATCACGATCAGGCCGGGGACGCTGGCATACCACGGCGCATAGTTCTGGCTGTGCTGCGCGCCGACGCGGCTGGCCGCGCCGTTGGGGCCGCGGAACACGATCGGGCAGCGCATCTGCCCGCCCGACATGTAATTGGTCTTGGCTGCGGAGTTGATGACGTGATCGATCGCCTGCATCGCGAAGTTGAAGGTCATGAACTCGATGATCGGTTTCAACCCGCCCATCGCCGCGCCGCTGCCGATCCCGGCAAAGCCGTATTCGGTGATCGGAGTGTCGATCACCCGGCGCCCGCCGAATTCGTCAAGCAACCCTTGCGTGACCTTGTAGGCGCCCTGGTATTCTGCGACTTCCTCGCCCATCACGAACACCCGGTCGTCGGCGCGCATTTCCTCGGCCATCGCATCGCGCAACGCTTCGCGCACCGTGGTCGAGACCATTTTGGTTCCGGCGGGGATTTGCGGGTCGGCGGCGGATTTGGCAGCAGCGGATTTGGCTGGAGCAGCCGCAGCTGCCGGGGCCGGTGCGGGCGCCGCAGCAGCCGCCACCGGAGCGTGCGCGGGGGATGCATCCTCCCCCTCGCCGCCGATCGTCGCGATCACGGTGCCGACCTTCACGTTCTCGCTGCCTTCGGGGATCAGGATCTTGCCGATCGTGCCCTCGTCGACCGCCTCGAATTCCATCGTCGCCTTGTCAGTCTCGATCTCGGCGAGGATGTCGCCTGATTTGACCTCGTCGCCTTCCTTGACCAGCCATTTGGCGAGCGTGCCTTCCTCCATCGTCGGGGAGAGCGCGGGCATCTTGATCTCGATCGCCATCTCAGTAGCTCCCCACCAGGATGTCGGTGTACAATTCGGCCGGATCGGGCTCGGGCGAACTTTCGGCGAAGTCGGCGCTTTGCGTCACCACCGCGCGGATGCGTTTGTCGATGTCCTTGAGCTGGTCTTCGGTGACCCCGCGCTTGAGCAGATAGGCCTTGCAGCCATCGATCGGGTCGCGCTTTTCCTTGACCTCGGTCACTTCTTCGCGGCTGCGATACTTGGCCGGATCGGACATCGAGTGGCCGCGATAGCGATAGGTATTGAGCTCCATCAGCACCGGCCCGTTGCCCGCGCGGACGTATTCGAGCGCCACTTCAGCGGCCCCGCGGACCTCGAGCACATCCATCCCGTTGACGTTCATGCCGGGGATGCGGAACGCGGTGCCGCGCCGGTAGAACTGGGTTTCGGCCGAACCGCGCTTGACCGCGGTGCCCATCGCATAGCCGTTGTTCTCGATCACGAAGATGATCGGCAGCTTCCACAGCGAGGCCATGTTCATCGCTTCGTAAACCTGGCCCTGGTTGGCCGCGCCGTCGCCGAAATAGGCAAGGCACACCCCGCCATCGCCGGTGTACTTGTGGCCGAACGCCAGCCCCGCTCCCAGGCTGACCTGCGCCCCGACGATGCCGTGCCCGCCATAAAAGCGGTGCGTGGTCGAGAACATGTGCATCGAACCACCCTTGCCGCGGCTGATCCCCGCAGCGCGGCCGGTCAGTTCGGCCATGATGACGTTGGGATCGATCCCGTAGGCGAGCATGTGGCCGTGATCGCGATAGCCGGTGATCACACTGTCCTTGCCCACCGTCAGCGCCGACTGAAGCCCGACCGCGACCGCTTCCTGACCGATATACAGGTGGCAGAATCCGCCGATCAGGCCGAGGCCATAAAGCTGCCCGGCGCGCTCTTCGAAGCGGCGGATGAGCAGCATCTGCTCATAGAATTCCATCAGCTGGGCATCGCTGGCGTCGTAGTGCCGGTCGTTGGCATGCGCCTGCTGGAGGCTATGCAGCGCAATGCTGGCCTCTTCGGTGCCGGGATCGATCATCGCCGGATCGGCTTTGGATGCGGATGAAGCGGCTTTGCCCGGCGCCTTGGCGGCGGGCTTGCGGGTCGACGGTCTGGCCAAGCGAGATCCCCTGTCATGCAGTAGCGCCCGTTCGCGCAGGCAGCGACCCTTCACCGGTATAGGACCGGATTCGCCCGCGACGCAACGCGCTGATTGCGTGCGGGAACCGCAGCGGTTCGATTATTTGCGGTGGAGCGCCCTATTGGGGGCGGGCGATGACGATTTCGTCGGGATGCGCGACGTTGAGATCGCGGCGCAACAGCTCGCCGACCAGATCGGGATCGGCGTGGCGCGGATCGAGCAGAGCGACTCGATTGCGCAATTCATCGCGCCGCGCGCCAAGCTGGGCAAGTTCGGTCTTGTGTTCGGCCAGCACCCGGCTGTTCTCGCTCCACGCCAGCAGTCCGCTGGGACCCGCAATCGCCACGCCGCCCAGCACCAGCAGCGCAACCAGCGCCAGCGACTGGGTCAGCGTTTCGCGCGGAAGGCGCGGACGAGAGCGGTGGGAGCGCATCGTCTGCTTAGAATCACAAACGACTCGCCGATTCAAGCGCGGTGATAAGAAAAACGGCGAGACGAAAGAAATAGTTCGGTGATGCGACAGTTTCAGGTCGATCAAAGCGCACCGAAAGCTGGCGATCAAGCCTCGCTTCGCCCGGTGTCCAGAAAGTCGCGCGCCGAAAAATCGGCGGGTGCGGCGACTTCGACGATCGGATCGTCGCGGTCGTCCCATTCGGTGCGCAGCGCTTTGCTCATCACCGCGTGCATATCGTAAAGGCAGGTGATGTAAGTCAGTTCGAGGATCTCCTCGTCATCGAACGCAGCCTTGAGCTGGGCAAACATTGCGTCCGGCACCCGCCCACGATGGGTGACCAGGCGGTCGGCATAAGCCAGCACCAGCCGTTCGCGCGGATCGAAGCAGGCCGCCGTCTGCCACACCGGGATCGCGGCGATGCGCTCCTCGCTCACTCCCAGCCCGCGCAACGACTTGCAGTGCTGCGAGAACACGAACTGGCTGCCCACCGCATAGCCCGCCCATGCCTGGCCCAGCTCGCGCAGCACCGGGTCGATTTTGCGTTTGGGATCGCGATAGAACGCAAATCCCTGCGCGGCATGACGCAGCGCGTCGGGCGAGTTGGCGAAGACGGTCCACCAATCGCCCGAAGTGCCGGTGGCTGTGCCCGGTTCGGCCACCGGATCGCGGCTTCCGAACAGCAGGCGGTAGCAGTTCTTGACGACGTCGCTGGTCGCTTCGGCCAGCGGAATTTGGCGCAATCGCGGCATCAGGCGGGTACCGCGACAGCGGGTTCATGACGGATATCCTCGGGGCCGAACTCCTTGGTCAGCGCGGCGAATTCCAGCATGATCCCGTTGGGGTCGGTGAAATAGACCGAGCGGACGAACACCCCGGGGTGGAGGTCGCGCGACATGCCCATCGCACTGTCGTCGTGGTTCACCACCGCCGGGGTATAAGGTACCCCCGCCGCCTCGAGCCGCCCGAGCGCGGCTTCGAGTTCGTCTTCGGCCATGTGAAACGCCAGGTGGTTCATCGATCCGACCGCAGTCTTGGAATCGTAAGGGAACTTCTTGACCGACGCCACTCCTGGCGCCGCGGGCGGGCCGTCGGCCCACCAGAAGAACGCGACGAGGTTTCCACCGCCGCAATCGAAGAAAAAATGCTGCCCGCCGCCGGGCAGTTCGACCGTCTTGACCAGCGGCATGCCCAGCACGCGGGTGTAAAAATCGGCCGTCTCGCGCATATCGCGGCAAACCAGAGCGATGTGGTTGATTCCTATCGTCTTCAGCATCGCCGCCTCTCTTGGTGGTTAATCCTCCAAGAATGCACGTTGGTCTGGGTCGGCGCAAGCATTCTAGGGTGCGTATGGCGCGGCCAGTGTGGGGGATATTAAGAAATTCGTCCGCTCGCGTCCCGCCGCGGGACGAGGCTTTGGGCGGCCTTGGCGGTAGGCTGCAAGGGCATAGCCTTGGCCCTTCTGGTCCCATGGGAACCAGTGCGCCAGCGCATACGTTCCACCCCCCGAGACCGGTACAAGGAGGACGCCATGTCGAACCTCAGCTATCGCAGCAGCCAGCCCGATGCGTGGATCAAGCCACGCCCCCATCGCGATGCCTCGCAACGCTATATGGCGTATGGCCCGATCGTGCCGATGGAGCAGCCCGGCTTCTGGCAGCGCCTGTTCGGCAGACGCTGAGCTTCACCCCAGGCGCAGGCGCAGCGCGATCACGTTGCGCCCATTGTCTCGAGAATAAGCAAACGCGTTCGCCCAGGCTCTGACCAGTGCCAGACCGACTCCGCCGCCGGTCTCGGCGTCGGGACCGGAAAAGATGCGTTGTGCGGTGGGATCGAAGGCGACGCCGTCATCGACCAGCGTCAGCGCGATTTCGCCTTCGCCCGCCGTCAGGGTGAGGTCGATCGCGATCGCGCCATCTGCCGCGCCATGGCGGATCGCGTTGCTGACCAGTTCTTCGACCACCACCGCCAGCCGCGCTCCGCCGCGCGCATCGAGCCCGGCGGCGCTCGCGAAGTCCTCCGCGACGGCCAGCGCGGCGAGCGACGCCGCAGCGGGATCGTCCCCCGCCGACACCCGCGCCGAAAAGCGTTTTCCCGCCCCCATGGCAATGGTATGGCACAACAAGACTCGTCATGGGGGAAGAAATCGTGCGCAAGCTGTTCGCCATCGCCGCTGTCGCCACGCTGCTCGCAGCGCAACCCGCATTCGCCGAGATCGGCCGGATCAAGAGCCATGTCGGCCCGGTCTCGGTGCAGCGCGGCGGCAGCATGATCGCCGCGAAGCCGGGTCTGACGCTCGAACAGGGCGACGTGGTCGTCACCGGCAAGGACGGGCGCGTCGGCATTGCGTTTCTCGACAACACCCGGATGGCGCTCGGGCCGAACAGCAAGATTACCCTCACCGAATTTTCCTATGACCGCACCCGCCAAACAGGGACGTTCCTGACCAGCGTCAACCGCGGTTCGCTCGGCGTGGTCTCAGGCAATATCGCCAAGTCCAAGCGCGACGCGATGCGGGTGCGCACGCCAACCTCGATGCTGGGGGTCCGCGGCACCAAGTTCGTGGTCGAGGTCAAGTGAAGCGCGCGACGCTGAAGCTTTCGGCTGCGCTCGCCGGAGCGCTGCTAGCCAGCGGTTGCGCGACCGACAAGGTTACCCTGCTCGAGAACGAGGATGGTCATCCCACCGGCGCGGTCGCGGTGCTGGCGTCGGACGGGCGCGAATCGCTGATCGACCAGCCGTTGACCCAGGCGAAATTGCGCGACGGGCCGACCAAAGGCCGCGCAGTGAAGGCGCTCAAGCCGGCTTACGCAATGTTGCTGGCCGACCTGCCGCCCGCCGCCAAAGCGTTCGTCATCACCTTTCCGCCCAATCAATCCGGCATTCCCACCGAACAACGTACCATCCTCGACGCCATCCGCGCCGAACTGGCGAACCGGCCCGGCGCGCAGATCGAGGTTGCCGGATTTACCGATTCGACCGGCAGCGATGCAATGAACGACGACATTTCGCGCAAGCGCGCCGAAGCGGTCGCCCAGGAACTGCGCGATTCCGGGTTTGCCATCGATGCCGGCGATGCGGTCGGACGCGGCGAGGACGAAGCGAAAAAACAGTTGGGCGACAACGTTTCAAGCGAAGCGTTCCGCCGCGTGGAAATCATCGTCCGCTAACTGGGCCACCATACCGTATCACCAAAATCGTCAGGTCGTCGCTGGGTTCGGTGTCGCCTTCGAACCCGCGGATGCGGTCGGCCAGATCGGTCGCGCGTTCGATCGCAGGCATTTCGCCCTCGCCGCGCAGCGCCGCAATCACCCCTTCAAGTCCGAGCAGGGCTTGCGACGCGTCCTGCGCCTCGGTCGCGCCGTCGCTGATCAGCACCAGGGTATCGGCGGGGCCCAACGTGGCGCGTTCCTCGGGATAGGGGAAGTCGACCACGCAAAACGGCGGGCCTCCCCGTAGGGCAAGCGTTTCGACCGTGCCGTCGGCGCGCACCACCAGCGGGTTTTCGTGCCCGGCGTTGACGAACGTGACCTCGCCCGTGGCGCAATCGAGCACGCCGATCAGCATGGTCACCCCCATCTCGTCGTCGGCTTCGGCCATCAGATCGCGGTTGAGCGCGGCCACCGCCACGCCCAGATCGCTCCCTTGCGCATCGGCGACACTGCGGCTGAGCACGCTTTTGCTCAGCGCCTTGGACAGCGCCATATACAACGCGGCGGGCACGCCCTTGCCGGTGACATCGCCGACCACGAACAGCAGCCGGTCCGGCCCCAGCATCAGCGCATCGTAGAAATCGCCGCCGACCGATTTGGCCGGGCGCAGCACTGCGCCGATTTCGGCGCGCGGATCGAGCGCGGTGAGGCTGGTGGCGTTGGGGACCATGCCCATCTGGATCCGCCGCGCGGCCTTAAGTTCGCCCTCTTGCTCGGCAGCGGAGACGCGCTGCTCGACCACCTGTACCGCCAGCCGGGCGCGCTCGGCGCGGGCGAGCGCGAACAATGTGATCCACATGGCGATCGAGGCGCAGACCCCGACCATGATCGGGCGGACCGGATCGAACAGCAGGTTCGCCCGGTCGAATGCAAAAAAAGACACGATCGGCAACATGATCGCCAGCGCGAAAGCCACGCCAAGCTGCCAATACGCTCGCAGGCCTCCTGCGCCGAGCACAAGGATCAGCAACACGAGGCTCGCCGTCATTTCGCTCCACACCACCCAGCCGGGGCGCGCAAGCCAGCTGCCCGACATCATCGCGTCGACCGCCTCTGCCTGGACCAGCACCCCGAACACTTCGGTCTGGAGCGGGGTCGCGACGATGTCGGCGGTCCCTTCAGCGCCCAGTCCGATCAACACGACCTTGTCCTTGAACGCATCGGGCCGGACCTTGCCCCCCAGCACCTCGGCGGCGGACGCCACCGCCGATTCCGACAGATGCCCCATCCGGAACGGCAGGTTGGCGGTCTCGTCAGCCTGGAGAACGCTGGTGCCGATGGTCAGCGCGCGGCCTTGCCAGGCAAGGTCTTCGGCACCCAACCCGATCCGGGCCAGCTCGACCGCGAACCCCGGCATCGCCTGGTTTCCGGCCATGATCGTCAGCGGAACGCGGCGGACGATGCCGTCGTCGTCGGGCGGCCCGTTGACCAGGCCATGCGCGAGCGCCACGCCGTCGATCTCGGACAGGCTAGCGAGGATCTGCGTCTGGCGCAGCGTTCCGCGCGGCGGGGTGCCGCGGATCGGCGGATCGACCAGCATTGTTGCCGGATCGACACCGTCATGATCGGTTACACTGCGCGCCAGCACAACCGGGGACCGTCCGAACACGTCGGCCAGGATCGCGTCCATCGTCGGCAGCGAGGTAATCGCAGTCCGGGTCGCCGGATCGAGTTCGTCGGGATATAGGCTTGCGAAATTCCGTGGGTTGAGCGCATCGGGTTCGGCGAAGACGATATCGAACCCGATCGCCTTGGGCTGCTGCTGGGCGATCGCTTCGGTCAGGCGCGCCATGTAGTAGCGCGGCCACGGCCACGGCCCGACCGCATCGAGGCTGAGCGAATCGATCAGCACCACCGCGACCTTGTCGCTGGCAATGTGGCGCGGGGCGAGGCGTTGCCACTCGTCGAACAGGGTGCGACGGTGCCAGTCGGCGGTGGCCAGGCTCAGCAGCGCCCCGACGATCCCGCCGAGCAGCACCGCCCAGCCGGCGATCCGCCGCGCCCGCCCGTCGGACTGCGCCGACGGGTCCGGCAACGGCCTTTCAGATTTCGACGATGAGGCCGTCATAGGCGCACAACACCTCCAGCGGTGCCGCGCCTCGGGTCAGTTCCTCATAGCGGATGCTTTCGCGGTGCATGCGCTGGATATCGGCGTCGCTGTAGGTCGGTTCGTGGTGGAACAGCGCGAGCCGCCTCGCCGCCGCCTCGTGGCACAGATCGACCGCGACGATGTTCGAGGAATGGCCCCAGTCTTCCTTCATCGAGACGCTATCGGCCAGGCTGTACATCGTGTCGCAGACCACCAGGTCGGCGCCGCCGAAGAATTCGACCACATCAGCTTCGCCCTCCATCCGGTCGATCTTGTGCTCGCTGTCGGTCGAATAGATCGCAACTTTGCCCGCCGCATCGCGGAAACGGAAGCCATAGCTGAGGTGCGAATGGTGCTGTTCGATCAGCGAGACGGTAACCGCGCCGATCGCATAGTCCTGCCCCGTTTCCAGCGTGCGGAATTCGATGTCGCCCTTGAGCCATTCGAACGGCACCGGGAACGAAATTTCCTCCTGCTGGCGGCGTAGCGCGGTTTCGGCATCGCTGTGGCCGGCGTGGATCACGATCTTCGATCCCGGCACGAACGCGGGGACGAAGAACGGGAACCCCATGATGTGGTCCCAGTGGAGGTGCGAAAGGAAGAAGTGCCACTCGCGCGGGTGGGCTTCGGCCGCGCAACGACGCAGCGAATCGAGCCCGAATTCGCGCAGACCCGAACCCATGTCGCAGATGATGAAAGCGCCTTCCCCCACATCGACTTCGACGCAGCTGGTCGCCCCGCCATAAGAATGCGCGGCGGCGAAATCGACTTCGGTTTCAAGGTAGGTGCGCGCCTCAGCCTCATCGGCAAACGTGCGGCCATTGGCAGCGACCAGCGCGGCGGCGACCTTGTCGCGCACCGTTGCCGCCTTCGCTGCCACCGGAAGCGATCCGCGCGTGCCCCAGAACCGAATCTGCATCGCCCCTCCTGTGCGCTTAACCGGCAAGCGCCTCGTCGATTGTGTCGGCGACCTTGAAGATCATGTCATAGCGGCTGATCGCCAGAATCTCGCGCATCGTCTCGTTGGGTTTGGCGAGGACGAGGGTCGATCCGGCCCGCGTCCCCTCGCGCTGCGCCAAAGTCAGCGCACGAAGCCCGCGCGACGACATGTAGGCGATCCCCGCAAGATCGAGCACCAGCTTGCCCCGGGCGCCGCCAGCCTCGGAGATCAGGCGCTCGGTAAATTCGGTCGCGGTCGATTCATCCACACGTCCGGTGGGCGTCACGATGCGCGTGCCGTCGCGGTCCTCGACCAGCCAGGTAAGTGTTCCCGCGTTCATTCCTGAAGGGATATCCGCTGGCGAACGGATTGCCTAGCCCTTGCGCATGGCAGACCGCGCCGTTCAGCACCGCGTCACCCGCCGAACAGCAGGGCAGCCCGATGTCCACGAACCGTCTGTCCCGTCTTGCCATGCTGACCGCAGGCGCGCTTTTCGGCATCGGCGGCACAGCCCTTGCCGCAGCCGAATTCTCGAACCAAAGCTGGGAGATCGGCCCGGTCATTGGCGCACGAAATTATTCGCCAGGCATGCCGCCCGCACCAGTGATGCAGCGCCGCGGCTGGTATTTCGACTTCCCCGCGCCGCGCGCCGGATCGGTCCACTACGTTACGTTCAATAGCGGGCCGTTGGCGGGCGCGCGGCGGATCGTGGTCCGCTATCGCGTTGAGGCGGAGCGCGGCGCGCAGTTTGTGGCCGAACAGACCCCCGATTGGCCGGCGACGGTCTCCGTTTACCTGCAGCGAAGGGGGGATGGCTGGCAGGTCAAGCGCGGCTTCGAATTCTACCGCTGGTACGCGCCGAACCCGACCCTGCGTCAACTCGCTCCCGGGGTCGGTGAAATCACGGTGAGCCTCGGCGATCCCGGCTGGGTCTCGGTTCAAGGCCGTGCAGCTGGCGAGTTCCCGGAGCAATTCACCGCCGCCTTGCGCGATACCGTGAGCGTCGGACTGGTATTCGGCTCGCAGCAGGCACGCGGTCATGGGGTCTTTGCGACCGCGCCAGCGCGGTTCCGGCTCGAAAGCTTCCGCATCGAATAGCCGCGTCGGTCGAATAGGTCGGCTGCCGTGTACAATCTGCGCCGGGTAAATCTGGGCGGTCTGTGGTCGTTCTTGTGCTTGTCAGCATTTGGAGCGAGCATCGATGCCCAGCTACGATTTCATTGTTCTGGGCAGCGGCCCGGCCGGACGCAGAGCTGCGGTTCAGGCCGCCAAACTGGGGCGTTCGGTGCTGGTGATCGACAATCGCGCCCGGGTCGGCGGGGTTTCGGTGCATACCGGGACGATCCCCTCCAAGACGCTGCGCGAGACCGTGCTCAACCTTTCTGGCTGGCGCGAGCGTGGTTTTTATGGCCCGTCCTACCGGGTCAAGCGCGAGATTGGCGCCAATGACCTGTGCGAACGGCTGGGCAAGACGCTCGATCACGAGATCGCGGTGCTCGAACATCAGCTGGCCCGCAACGGGGTCCAGACGCTGGTTGGCCAGGCGCGCTTCCTCGATCCGCATCGCCTCGCAGTCACCAGCGGCGAGGGCGACCGGCAGGTGGAAGAGGTAGTCATCGCGGATAAAATCCTGATTGCTGTCGGCACCCGCCCGCACCGGCCCGACCATATCCCGTTCAACGGCAACACGGTGATCGACAGCGACGATTTCATCCAGTCGCCGCGCGTGCCCAAAAGCCTGACGATCGTGGGCGCCGGGGTGATCGGGCTGGAATACGCCACGATCTTCAGCACGCTCGACGTGCCGGTCACGCTGATCGAGCCGCGCGCCACGATCCTCGATTTCATGGACCGCGAGTTGATCGACAATCTGATCTACCAGATGCGCGACCGCGGGATTACCCTGAAACTTGCGGGCGAGGTCGAAGAGGTCCGCTTCACTGCCGCTGGATCGCCGGTTTGCGTTCTCGCCGACGGGCGCGAGGTCCTGTCGCAGCTGGTTCTGTTTACCGCCGGACGAATGGGTGCAACCGGCCCGCTGAACCTTGCTGCCTGCGGATTGACGGCCGATGCGCGCGGCCGGATCGCCATCGACCCGGTCACCTTCCAGACCGAGGTCGGGCATATCTATGCGGCGGGCGACGTGATCGGCTTCCCCAGCCTGGCCTCGACCTCGATGGAACAGGGCCGCACCGCCGCCTGCCATGCCTTCGGCGCGCCCGGGCCCGCACCCGACCAGTGTTATCCGCTGGGCATTTATGCGGTGCCCGAGCTGTCATCGGTCGGCCTCACCGAAGACGAAGTGCGGCGCAAGGGGATCCCCTATGAATGCGGTATCGCGCGTCTGCGTGAAACCTCGCGCGGGCACATCATGGGGATCTCGGTCGGATTGCTGAAAATGGTGTTCGATCGGTCCAGCCGCCGCTTGCTGGGCGTCCACATCATCGGCGAAGGGGCGACCGAACTGATCCACATCGGTCAGGCGGTGATCAACCTGGGCGGCACGCTCGACTATTTCATCGACAACAGCTTCAACTATCCGACCCTGGCCGAAGCCTACAAGATCGCCGCGCTCGATGCCTGGAACCGCCTGCGCGCCGCACCGTCCAATGTTGTCGAACTCAAAGTGGCGGCCAGCGGGTAGAGGGGGATGACAACTGAACGGGCGAGCGACCAGACTGCATTCGCCCAGATCGGCCTCATCGGGCGCTATCCCTGATATCGTAGCAGACGCACCGCGGATAGGTAGTCGCCCTTAGAACTACAAAGATACTTTGTATCTTTATCTCGATTAGGTTGTGATGGTTAATTGCGATCGATGAGGACGCTTAAAATGGGCCGCTTACTTGTTGTCGATGACGATGACCTCATTGCCGAGATGGTCTGCGACTTGCTGATAAGCGCCGGGCATGGGGCTGGGCATTGTCGCGATGGTCGCGAAGCGCTCGACTTGATGCGGATTCGACCGCCGCATCTGTTGGTTCTCGATTGCAACATGCCGAATATGAGCGGGATCGAAGTCCTGCGCCGAATGCGCTTGGACCCCAAATTATTCAAGATTCCCGTCCTGATGCTCACTGCGCGAAGTGGTGCCAATGATGAGCATATCGCCCGTTTTGACGGCGTACACGATTATGTGGTCAAGCCATTTTCGGCGGAGAATCTTATGCAACGTGTCGAGGCTCTTATAAGCAGTCCGAACAAAGGATTTCACGGATTCTTCCAAGGTGACGACCCTGGTATCCACAGTAAATCCGCGGCTCGCCGTGTTGTGTAGTTGTACGACATCCAATGCGTGAGGCGTAAGAGTTTTTACCCAATACGCAATTCACCCTAAATCGAACGCAGTGGAATACATGGCGATCCACATGTCTGGCGCGCGGGAGCAGAATGATGGACCAAAACCAATCCGAGGTGGAGCGTGTCGCCGCACTCAGGGGATACAGCATCCTCGATACTCCCGCCGAGCCGGAATTCGATGCCCTGGTGAATGAGGCGGCAGCCCTGATGGAAACCCCGATTGCCCTCATTTCGTTGATTGACGAGAGGAGGCAGTGGTTCAAGGCGCGCGTCGGGCTGGAAGTGCAGGAAACCCCGCGATCGGTCTCCTTTTGCACACATGCCATCGTCGGCGATGACGTGATGCTTGTGCCGGACGCATCCAGGGACGTTCGCTTTATGAACAATCCCCTGGTCATTCACGATCCATCGATCCGCTTTTACGCTGGCGCAGTCCTCAAGAATTCAGATGGTCACCGTCTGGGCACGCTATGCGTAATCGACAGAACAGCCCGAGCTTCCATATCTCAGGAAAAAATCGAAGCTCTCCAGAACCTTGCCGACAAAACGATTGCCGTGCTCGAAGAACGCCAACGCAAAGCGATGACCTTGTCCGTCGACGACCACACCGCCACTCCTGCCTAGTCATGTTCCCCTTCTCGACCTGGTCGCGGCAGCTACTTACACATAGGCAAACAGCCATTCGGCTCGGTGCGCTGGCGGCCGCCTATGCGCTTACAGGCTGGCTTGGGCTGCTGCTCGCCGCGCCGCCCGGCTATGCCACGCTGGTGTGGCCTCCATCCGGCATCGCGGTGGCCGCGCTGCTGATTTTCGGACGCAAACTTTGGCCCGGCATATGGGTCGGCTCGTTCTCGCTAAACCTGGGTGTTGGCCATGCGCTGAGCGCAGCGGGGGTCTACTGGCCGACTGTGCTTAGTGGGGCCGTTATTGCGATGGGGTCGGCGGCTCAGGCAGTGCTGACAGCTGCACTCCTAAAGCGGCGTTTTGGCCAGCCGATCAACATCACCCGAACAGGCGACGTCGTTCTATTCTTCGTGATCAGTGGACCACTGGGGTGCCTGACGGCACCGACAGTCGGGGTCCTGACGCTTTGGCTCAGCGGCACCATGCCAATCAATCTCACGGCCGCAACCTGGCTGAGCTGGTGGGGCGGAACCATGGCCGGAGTTCTTCTGATTCTGCCGATCGCTTTGTTTGCGCCGCGACGAAGGCCGATGGTTCATTTTCGAGGAACACCGATCAAACCCCTGAATGCGTCTATGGCGATCGGCCTGTTTCTGCTGATGGGCGCGACACTGGCCGCCTCGAAGGTGACCAGCGCGATCGCCTACGAGCGCAATCTGGCAACATTTAGCGGGATGGCCAAGGATAGTGAGGAAGCGCTCAAATATCGGCTTCAGTCGTACCGACAAAGCCTCGATGGCGGCGCAGCCCTGATCGATTCTTCGCCAAACATTACCCGCCAGCAATGGGTGGATTATATCGATGGCATCGGCATCGGCAGCCTCCCGGGGATCAATGGTATTGGCTATTTGGAACCGGTCGGGCGCAGCGAAGAGGCGGCGTTTGTCAAACGCGCCCAGGCCGATGGTTCGCCGGGCTTTTCTATTCACCCTGCGTCAGACCGGTCCATAAGTTATGTAGTCAAATATATCGAACCGATCAGGATCAATCGATCGGCCATTGGTCTCGATATCGGTTTTGAAGCCAACCGGCGAAATGCCGCTGAAGGAACGGCCAAGCCCCCTGCCCTTTTCAACAAAGACGTTCTTCATATTATTACCAATGGTATGATAAGCATAGCTATTGGGCACATCGTTAAAATCGCCGGTTACAATTACCGGGTAAGGGCTTTTATCCATTTCTGCCCTTATCCTTTCG
>JANMPV010000072.1:0-5321 GCA_031370045.1 Novosphingobium sp.
AAACACCCGCTCATCCCGAGCGAAGTCGAGGGGCTCGGGATGAGCGGGGTGGGGGTTGCGGTTTGATGGTCAAAACAACAACATTTGCGTGACAGGCGCCGCCGAGGTCACCTCGTCCTCGCCCGCCTCCTCCTCGCCTTCGAGCGAAGACAGCCCCAGCCCCATCAGTCGCACCGGCTGGGGCAGCGGCAACAGCGCGTCGAGCAGGTCCATGCCCAGCTTGCCGAACGCCGCCCGGCTTTCGACCACCGTCGCGACCGAGCGCGCGCGGCTGAGCGTCTGGAAATCGGCGAAGCGCAGTTTGAGCGTGACCGTGCGTCCGCACGATTTGCTGCGCTCGATCCGCTCCCAAGCCGCGTCGGCGATGTTTTCCAGCGCCTCGCGCAAAGCCAGGCCAGATGACAGGTCGTGGTTGAAAGTCCGCTCGGCGCTGACCGACTTGCGCGCGCGGTGCGCTTTCACCTGACGCAAATCGATCCCGCGGGCGGCGCGGTAGAGGTAATCGGCCATCGAACCGAAATGGCTGCGCAGGAAAGCCAGGTCGTGTCCCGCCAGATCGGCCCCGGTCTCGATCCCCAGCGCGGCCATTTTCTCCGCCCCGCGCGGACCGACGCCATGGAAGCGCCGTACTGGCAACCCGCCGACGAACGCCGCGCCTTCGCCCGGACGGATCACGCACAGCCCGTCGGGCTTGTTCTGGTCGCTCGCCAGCTTGGCGATGAACTTGTTGTACGAAACCCCCGCGCTCGCGGTAAGCCCGGTCTCGGCCTTGATCCGCGCCCGGATCAGTTCGGCGATCCGCGTGGCCGAGCCGATCCCGCGGATGTCGGCGGTGACGTCGAGATAGGCTTCGTCGAGGCTCAGCGGCTCGACGTGCGGGGTGTAATCCTCGAAGATCGCGCGGATCTGGTCGGACACCTCCTTGTACACCTCGAAACGCGGCTTGCGGAAGATCAGATCAGGGCACAGCCGCGTCGCGGTGACCGAGGGCATCGCCGAGCGCACCCCGAACTTGCGCGCCTCATAGCTCGCCGCCGCGACCACCCCGCGCCCCGACGAGCCGCCGACCGCGAGCGGCTTGCCGCGCAGTTCGGGCTCGTCGCGCTGTTCGACGCTGGCGTAGAACGCATCCATATCGACATGGATGATCTTGCGCAGCCCGGTGCCCGCGCCGGTTTCATCGCCGGGTTCGGCGTATGAGTCAGCGTCGGCGGCGGGCGAGGACATGGCCGAACGCTAGACCCGGTTGGATCATTTGAAAATCACCCTCCGCCACGCAATTCCCGTCATCCTGAACTTGTTTCAGGATTCATTCTCCACCCGCCCCGCAGGTGCCGGACGAGAGCGACCTAGCGGAAGGATGCGTTCAAGACTGCCCGCTCCGGTCATGCGGCGCGATGGAACCTGAAACGCGTTCAGCATGACAAGGTGGATATGAGGGGCAAGCCTGAACATACCCCCACAGCCAAACCCATGCTGCACTGCAAAAAGAATCGCTGGAACTGAGCGCGCATCGCGACCATCTGGGCGCGATGTCCTCCCTCCCCGCCACATTTGCCCCAACCGAAAAGCCGTTCCCGTTGCGCGAGGGCGAGCTGGTGGTGTTGCTGGCGGCTACCCAGGCGCTGCAAGCCTTGGCGATCGACGCGATGCTGCCCGGTATCGGCACGATCGCGCGCGATCTTCACGCCACCGATCCCAACCAGCGCCAGTACATCGTCGGCATATTCCTGCTCGGCTGCGGGGTCGGCGCGCTGATCCCCGGAACGCTGGCCGACCGTTTCGGACGCCGCCCGATCCTCCTCGCCAGCCTCGCTTGCTACGTGGTGATGGCGCTCGCCTGCGCGATGGTGACCGAGTTCAACACGATGCTGGTGTTCCGCTTTATCCAGGCGGTGGGCAGCGGCGGGCTGGCGGTGTTGCCCTCGGCGATCATCCGCGACCGCTTCGAAGGCGACAAGATGGCACGGCTGCAATCGCTGGTCATGGTGATCTTCATGATCGTGCCGATGATCGCGCCCACGCTGGGCCAGGGCGTGCTGACGCTGGCCGGATGGCGCGCGATCTTCTGGGTGACCGCAGGGCTGGGCGTGATGGTCAGCGCGTGGGTCTATCTGCGCCTGCCCGAAACGATGCATCCAGAGTTTCGCCAGAAGATCGATCTGCGCACGATCGGGCGCAACATGGTGACCACACTGACCACCCGCGCCTCGATCGGTTACGTGATCGGCAGCGCGCTGATCCTGGGGGCAATGTGGGGCTATATCCAAAGCTCGCAGCAGCTGATCGGCGAGCATTTCGGCGCAGGAAGCCGCTTCCCGCTGTTCTTCGGCGGGATGGCGATGTTCATGGCCTTCGCCAACTTCGGCAACAGCCGGATCGTCGAGCGGTTCGGTGCGCGGCGGGTGAGCCATGCGGCGGTGTTCGGGTTCATCGCGGTCGCCGCGCTCCAGCTGTTTCTGGCAACGCGCCCCCACCAGACGCTGTGGCAGTTCGTGCCGGTGATGACCGCCAACATGGCGCTGATGAGCTTCATCGGCGCCAACTTCGCCTCGATCGCGATCCAGCCCTTCGCGCGGATCGCGGGGGCTGCGGCATCGGTTCAGGCGTTCCTGCGCATGGTCACCGCGTCGGTGCTGGGCGCGCTGATCGGGCAATCGTATGACGGCAGCGCAACGCCGTTCGCGGCGGCGCTGCTGGCGGCAGGGTTGGGCTGTCTGGCGCTGATTTTGTTCAGCGAGCGCGGCCAATTGTTCCGGCGGGTTTATCCGAGGGGTGCGGTGAGGCCGGGGGCGGATGCTTAGGGCTTAAAAATATGCGCGGGATAACACAATGCGATTACAACCGGGGTTTCTCTCCGATATAAATATGTACTGCATCATTAACGTCCCCACTCCCGTAAATCACACGTTATGCATCAATTGAAAAACGGCAATTATATACGTGACATACTGACGAATCGAGACGCAGGCGGTTTACTACCGTTTCCCCCTTCGGTTGACTCCATGGATCGAGTCCGGCGAAGATGGCGCTGCGGCTTTCCGGCATTGGCTAGAAAGCGACACGCCATGGAGCGCGGTAATGTCAGCAGCAGCCCCCAATTTCCCCGGCGGGTCGAAAGAGCGGGTCAGCAAGGCTGGTGACGCGGTCCGCCACGGTCACGCCACCGAAGAAGACCTCGATGTTATCAATACATGGCGTGCGGCCCATCGCGCCGTGCTGAACACGTTTCAGTCCATCCTGCGTAACCGGACGCGCGGCCTAAAGATTGCTGTGGCGCGGCGCTACAAGCGCAGGAGCACGATTTTCGACAAGCTCAATCGCCTGCCTGGGATGCGGCTTGCGCGAATGGATGACGTTGCGGGTTGCCGCTTAATTTTCGACACGGTCGATACGCTCTACGCGTTCCGTAAAACGCTTCACGCCGCGCATTTCAATCATGAGCTAAAAAATGAGATTGATAAATACGACTACATCAAACACCCCAAGGATACCGGATACCGGGGTGTGCACGATGTCTACGCGTATGATGTGAACTCGGAGCACGGAAAGCCTTACAAGGGGCTTTTGATCGAGCTTCAGTACCGTACAAATTATCAGCACGCTTGGGCAACTGCGGTCGAGGTAATCGGCTTCATCACTGAAAGTCAGCCGAAATTCAAGAAAGGCGATAAGCGGTATGAGCGCGCAATGTCGCTCGCGAGCGAGATCATCGCCCGTGCCTATGAGGGCGGCAACGCATTTCTCGCTGAACTTTCCAACGCCGATTTGATCGCCCAATTTCTGATTGCGGACCAGGAGTTGGGGCTGCTCGGTATGCTGAGAGGCTTGAACGCCGCCAGCAGAGATGTATCCGAGAAAAAGAATGTCATCCTCATATTCGGCGCTGGCGGCGATCTCGAGGATTTGGAGATGATTTCCTATCGCGATGCTACGGACGCATTGCGAGCGCTGTTCCAGCTTGAAAAAGAACGACCGGGGAAAGATGTCGTGCTTGTACGCGCTGAGACATCGGAAGAGGTCCGTTTTGCGTTTAGAAACTACTTTTCCGACGCGCGCGAGTTTATCGCACTGATCGAAGGCGGGTGTCAAAAACTAGCAGGTGACAAGGTCAGATATGGACCGAAAGTCAAACCCCGGAATCGAAGCCGAAAAAGAGTGCGATGACCTTCTGTGTCGCGCAAGTCTCGCAAAGCTCTCAAGCGGCAGTCCGCGCGTACTGGAATCGCGATAAAGAGTGCAATTTGTACCATCAAGCCTTTCACTAAAACAACTTCGCCCAGGCCAGCTCCGCAAACTCGCACAGCAACGGCCGGGTATCTCTCGGGTCGATGATGTCCTCTACCCCCAGCCGCTCGGCAGTACGGAACACAGAACGCACGCGGTTGAGCCGGTCGCGGATTTCGGCGAGTTTGGCGGCGGGGTCGGCAGCGGCTTCGATCTCCGATTTATACGCCACTTCGATCCCGCCCTCGATCGGCAGGCTGCCCCAATCGCCCGATGGCCAGGCGAAGCGGTACTGGAACGCGTCGCCATCGCTCATCGCCGCCCCCGCAATGCCATAGGCGCGGCGGATCACCACGCAGCATAGCGGCACGGTCGCGCGGTAGATCGCGTTCATCGCCGCCACGCCATAGCGGATCGTGCCTGCGGTTTCCGCCGCAGCGCCGATCATGAAGCCGGGGTTATCGACCAGGTGGACCACCGGCAGGCGGAACTGGTCGGCCAGCTTGATGAAGCGTTCGGCCTTTTCGCTGGTGCGCGCTTCCCACGATCCGCCCAGAAAGCTGGGATCGCTGGCGAGCACCGCCACCACCCGCCCATCGAGCCGGGCGAACGCGGTGATTGCGGCCTGGCCCCATTTGGCGCCGATTTCGAACAAGCTGCCCTTGTCGAACACGGCATCGAGGATGCGGCGCATTGAGTAGGCTTGGCGGTCGTTGCGCGGAACTGCTGACAGCAACGCCTCGTCGCGGCGATCGATGGGATCACGGTTGGCGATGCGCGGCGCGGGCTTGCCGACCGCCGACGGCAGGTACGACAGGAACCGCCGCGCCCGCGCAAACGCCTCGGCCTCGCTCGCCACTTCATCGTCGATCACGCCGTTGCGGGTGTGGATTTCGCTGCCGCCGAGCCCTTCCTTGTCCTCGACCGCCTGTCCGCCGTCAATCGCGGCGACCACCGCGGGTCCCGCAGCGAACACTTGTGACAACCCCTTGACCATCGCCGAATAGTGGCTCGCCACCGCGCGCGCCGCGCCCAGCCCCGCCGTCGGCCCGAGAGCGAGTGCCACCACGGGCACTTTCTCAAGGTTGGTCACC
>JANMPV010000126.1:0-5975 GCA_031370045.1 Novosphingobium sp.
TCCGTTCCGGCCTGCCCTCGCCCATAACCACCGGCGCGCCAGACGCCGGGCTGCCGGGTCGACAAGGTGCCTTCGCACGAGGGCGGTGTGACGAAAGGAACGCGAATGAGCGGCGGCGCAGACGATCCCAATGCTGGCGGCAACCGGACCGTGTTCCGGCCCTCACCACTGGCCGGGCTCCAGACCCAGTTCCAGCCCGCAGCGCCGGTCGCCCCACCGCCAGCCGACCCGCCGCAAGCCGCGCCTGCACCCGCCCCGCCTCCACACTCAGCGCCTGCGCCCGAAGCCGGCCAGGCTCCGGTTGCAGCGGTCCCGGTTGCCGCGCCTCCGGTCGCTGCGGCCCCGATTGCTCCACCCCCGATTGCCGCGCCCGCTGCTCCCCCACCGCCGCGCCCGACCGGGCCGCGACTGACCGACGAGGGCTTTCCCGTCCCCTCCACCCCGCGCGAATCGCGCGCGCCGCTGGTGACCGAGGCCGGGCCCGTCCTGGCTCTGGCGGCGAGCATCCGTTCGGGCCGGGCGCGGATCGCGATGGCCGATTTTCAGCGCGCGGCTAGCGACGCGCTGCTCGCCTATGATCGCGCAATTACCCCGCTCTACCCCGACGAGACCCGCCGCACCGCGCGCGCGCTGCTCGCAGCGACGATCGACGACATCGCCACCAATCTGCCCAATCTGGATGGTGCCGCGCCGTGGACCGGACCTTCGCTAACCAGCGAATTCGGCGCCGACCGCGACGAGGAGGCGATCTGGAAGGAGATCGAACTCGCGCTCAAGGAACCCGAGGACAACGCTGACATCATCGAGCTGGCCCACGCCTGCATCGCTGCGGGGTATCAGGGCAAGTTCCGCACCGCCGACAATGGCCGCGCCGGGCTGAACGATCTGACCGGGCGGATTTACGCCGGGATCGATCATATCAAGGCGCTGTCGATGCGCTTCGTCTCGCCGCAATGGGTCGGCTACGACGCGCCGCTGGGCAAAGTCGGGGTGGCCAACGTGATCGCACTGGCCGGGGCGGGTGCGCTGGTGTTGGTGCTGGCGGTCTATGCGCTGCTGCGCGTGATCGGAGGCGGGGCATGAAGGGCTTCCTCAACAACTGGACCGCGGTCACCGGGCTGCTGGCACTCGCGCTGGCGATCCTGATCTGGTTCGGTTTTCCGATCCTGCTCCCGGCGATGGCCGCAGTGGCGATCCGCGGCGGACTGGCTGCGGTGGTGCTTGTGGCCTGGGCGGTCGCGGCGCTTCTGCGGCGGCGCAACGCCAAGCTGGCCAACGATTCAATCGCCAACCAGCTCGCCACCGCCTCAGGCGCGGCCGAGAATGCGGTCGTCCAGCAGCGGATGGGCGAGGCGATCCAGCAGTTCAAGCAGGCCTCTGGCGGCCAGCGCGACTATCTCTACAGCCGCCCGTGGTATGTGATTATCGGCCCGCCGGGCGCGGGCAAGACCACCGCACTGCTCAATTCGGGCTTGCGCTTTCCGTTCTCCGACCAGTCGCTCAAAGGCATCGGCGGCACCCGCAACCTCGACTTCTGGTTCGCCGACGAGGCTGCGATCGTCGACACCGCGGGCCGCTATACCAGCCAGGATTCGGATGCGTCCGCCGATTCGCAGGGCTGGCGCAGCCTGCTCGGCCAGCTCAAGGCCAACCGGCCCAAGCAGCCGATCAACGGGGTAATCATCGCGCTGGGCGTCGATGAGCTGCTCAAGGCCGATCTCGCCGGAGTCGATCGCCACGCCTCCAGCGTCCGCCACCGCCTGATCGAGCTGCGCCGCACGCTCGACGTCGCGACCCCGATCTACCTGTTGCTGACCAAAGTCGATCTGCTCGCCGGATTCATCGAGTTCTACGACGATCTCGACGCGCAGGGCCGCCGCGCGGTGCTGGGGGTGACGCTCAAAGACCCCGACGCGCCGTTCGACCAGAACGAGATCGTCGCGGCGTTCGATCGGTTCGTCTCCGCGCAAGGCGCGCGCCAGGCCAAGCGGCTGAGCGAGGAAGGCGATGCCACCCGGCGCAGCCTGATCCTGGGCTATCCCGCCCAGCTCGCCTCGCTGCGTTCACGCCTGGCGCGGTTCGTCGGCGGAGCGTTCGGCCCGGGCGAGGCGATCGGCAGCTTGCGCGGGTTCTACTTCACCAGCGGCGTTCAGGAAGGCGCGCCGCTCGACCGGCTGCTCTCGGGCGTCGCCGAAATCTATGCCAAGCCGCAGGAGGCCACCAGCGAATCGGGCAAGACGTATTTCCTCAACCGCCTGTTACGCGAGGTGGTGTTCCGCGAAGCTGGGCTGGTCCAGACCGGGCGCGTCGCGCGCGAGGCGCAGCGCAAGCGGCTGATCACATCGCTCGTCGGGATCGGGGTGGTGACGGTCGTGCTGCTCGGCCTGATCGTGATGAACTATATGTCCAGCAAGCGCGATCCCGCTCCTACAGCGCAGGTCGCATCGCAATCTCCCCCCGGCGAAAGTCGCACCGGGTGAAGATATTCTCGTCCGCTTCCGGGCCGCAGCGCGACGAGACGGCGGGAACGCTGGGCGATACGCTGCGGCCCGCGGGCGCATGGCTGTTCGGCAAAATCCCCGCGCACGGCGACTTCATCTCGCGCGGACTCGACCATGCGACGCATACTCTGCTGGACGACTGGCTTTCGGTCGAGGTTGCCCGGGCGCGCGAACGGTTTGCCGATTTCGACGCCCGCTATGTCCAGACGCCGCCGTGGTATTTCGTCGATCAGGATGGCGCGGGCGCATGGAGCGGCGGGGCGCTGTGCCTGTCGGTCGACAAGGTCGGGCGGCGCTTTCCGGTTATCGTCGCTGCTCCGGCCATAGGTGCCGATACCGCGCACAAGGTCGCGCTGGCCGCGCTCGAGCTGGTTTTCACCACTTTCAGCGAAGGCTGGGACGCCGATCAGCTGGCGCTGGCGCTCGGCTCGATCGTTGCCGATAGCGGATCTGGCCCGGTTCCGACGCAATCGGTCTGGGCGATCGAGGCGGATGATGGCACAAGGATTGAAATGACCGGACGTTTTCCCGATGGTCTGATAGAGAGAATGCTGGAATTGGCTGCGTGAGGGGGCGCACCGGATGAATTCGAACTTGCGGATCGAGGACGTGTCGCTGACCGATACCGGCCTTGCCCGGGCCGAGAACGAGGATTGCCACGCCAGCCTGCCCCAACAGCAGGTGTGGCTGGTCGCCGACGGAATGGGCGGGCACGACAATGGCCGCTTCGCCAGCCAGGCGATCGTCGAGGCAACGCGCGCGGCGACCATGCCCGACGGGCTCGAGCCGGCCTGCGATGCGCTGGGCAATGCGATCCACGCCGCCAACGATCGGATCTTTGCCACCAGCCGCGAGGCGGGCAAGATGATGGGCTCGACCGTGGTCGCGCTGGTGGTGCGCGATGGCGAGTTCGCGGTGATGTGGGCGGGCGACAGCCGCGCCTACCTGTTTCGCGATGGCCAGCTGATCCAGTTGACCCGCGATCACAGCCAGGTCCAGGATCTGATGGACCGCGGCATGCTCACCCCCGAAGAAGCCGCCGATCACCCGATGCGCCATGTTCTGGCGCGTGCGGTGGGCGTACAGGCCGAGCTCCAGGTCGATGCGATCCGCGATCTCGTGGTCAAGGGCGACCTGTTCCTGCTGTGCAGCGACGGGTTGCACGGGGTGGTCGATGACGCCGATATCGCCGCGATCCTGCAAGAACACGGCAGCGCCGGGGCGCAGAAGCTGATCGAGGCGAGCCTCGAACGCGGCGCGCCCGACAACGTCACGGTGGTGCTGGTCTATGCCAGCGAGCCGACGATGCTGGTCCTCGCCGGCGAGGGGAGCGCCCGATGAGCGACGACACCAAGGATACCCCGCCCGCGGGCAAGGATGAAGCCACCATCTTTTCGCCTGGTGCCGACGGCGGTGACGACGATCGTACCCGCTTTATCGCACCGAGCGACATGCCCGGTGCTGCAGCGCCCACAGCAACCCAACCCGCCGCACCTTCATCTTCGCCCGCGGCCGAGCCGATCGCCGCACCCCCCGCCGCCGTCGAGCCGCCCGCACCTCCGCCCGCGTCGCTCACCGCAATGTCTGCCGCGCAGGCGATGCCTTCGCCCCAGCAGGCGCGGCGGATCCAGATCGGCGATATCCTCAACCACACTTATGAAGTCCGCCGGTTCATCGCGCGCGGCGGGATGGGCGAGGTGTTCGAGGGCGTGAACGTCAACGCCGAGGACGACCGTGTCGCGATCAAGGTGATGCTGCCCCATCTCGCCGCCGACCCGCTGGTCCAGGCGATGTTCTCCAAAGAGGCCAAGACCCTCACCCGGCTGCGCCACCCGGGCCTCGTTCAGTACCGTCTGCTAGGCCGCGAACCGGTGCTGGGCGTGACTTATATCGTCACCGAATTCGTCGACGGGGTGAACCTGTCGGACGAACTCAAGACGCTCGACGCCACCCCCGAAGACCAGATCACCCTGCTCAAGCGGCTCGCTGCCGCGCTCGGCGCAGCGCACGAACTCGACGCGGTTCACCGCGACATTTCGCCCGACAACGTGCTGCTCGACGGCGGCCGATTGAAGGACGCCAAGATCATCGATTTCGGGATCGCCAAGGATCTCGACGCCGGGGCCAAGACGATCGTCGGCGACGGGTTTGCCGGCAAGCTTGGCTATGTCGCGCCCGAACAGCTCGGCTCGTACGGGCGCTCGGTCGGCCCGTGGTCGGACGTCTACAGCCTGGCGCTGGTGATGCTGGCGGTGGCGCAGAAAAAAGACGTCGACATGGGCGGGAGCCTCGCCGACGCCTTTGAAAAGCGCAAGGAAGTGCCCGATCTCTCGGCCGCGCCCGAACAATTGCGCCCGATCCTCGACAAGATGCTCCAGCCCGATCCCGCAAATCGCCTGCGCTCGATGGACGCAGTGCTGGCCGAAGTCGCCGCGCAAGGCGGCGGCGGGGTCGATCAGGCCACCCGAGTCCACTTTCAGCCCGGCATGGAGCCTGCCAGGAAAAGCAATACCGGCATGCTCGTCGGCGGCGGAGCGGCGGCGCTGCTTGCATTGGCAGCGGGCGGGTACTTTATGTTCGGGCGCGGACCCAGCGATCCGCAAGGCGCAGCGCAGGCGGCGCTGGCCACCGGCTTGCGCGATGTGCCGTGCAGCTGGCTCGACGTCGGCAGCGTCCAGGCGCGCGATAACACGGTCGACGTTGCGCTGCGCGGGGTCTCGGGCAAGCCCGACAAGGCCAAGGCCGACGTCGGCTTCGTCCTCGAAAAGGCCGGGCTGAAAGCGGGCGACATCGATTTCTCCGACGTCAAGACGATCGCGCCAACCGATTGCAGCCCGATCGACGCGTTCCGTCAGGTTCGCGATTATGAAGGCGCGCGGCTTAATACCACCAAGCGCCTGTACGAGATGAGCAACCAGGCCGGAACGCTTGCCGCCGATCCCGAAATCGAAATCGACACCAACGGATTTGCTGACGATTTCGCGCTATTCGGGATGGAGGAAACCGGCGCGATCACCCCGCTGATCAAGAGCAAGAGCGAACTGGGCCAATTCATTACCACCACCCCGCGACCCGGCGTGACCAGCTTCAAGCTGACCACCGATCACAAGGGTTGGTCGGGCATCCTGCTGCTCAAGGGCAAGGGTCCGTTCGACCCGACGCTGCTTGAAAAGGGACCCGGCGAGGTCAGCCCGTCATGGGTCAACCGCTTCCTCTCGACCGCAAAGGCCCAAGGGTGGAAATCGGAGATGATCTGGTATCGCACTGCGGACGACAAAAAGGGTTGAGTTGGCTTACGGTGCAGGCTCGACCGTAATGGCCTCAGCCGCCTTGCGTTTGGCTTCGCTGCGTTCGGTCAGGCGCATGACGATCAGCGAGCCTTCGAACAGGAACAGCAGCGGGATCGCCAGCATCAGTTGCGAGACCACGTCGGGGGGGGTCGCCACTGCGGCCACCGCGAAGATCGCCACGATC
>JANMPV010000138.1:0-3613 GCA_031370045.1 Novosphingobium sp.
TCGTCGGCGACGTGACCAGCGGGCTCAACACCACGATCACCGCCGGGACCACCGCGGCGATCCAGCAGAACGTCACTGCGGGCGGCAACTACACCGTCACCGGCGGCACCGGCGTGACCCTGGGCGACGCCTCGGCGCGCATGCAAGCGGCCAACGGCGCGGTCACCATCACCGCCACCACAGGCGATGTCGCCAAAGGCAGCGGGCGGCTCACCGTCGTCGCCAACGCCGATCGCACCGCAGCGAACACCGCCGAGGCGCTGACGATCACCGCAGTCAACGGCGCCATCGTTCTGGCCAATTCGCAGCTCACCGGCGGCAGCACGGCTGGCCGCGAGAGCGATGTTCGGCTCACCGCCAGGGCCATCACCGTGGGCAAGGTCGATGGCGCCAGCCTGACCGCGCGCGCCACCAGCGCCTTCACAGCGGGTGAGGCGATCGTTGCGGGCAATGCGGCGCGCGGGGCCGATCCGGTTGCGGGTGCCAGCACGGTCGATATCGCCGTCACCGCCGGGCCGCTGAGCTTTACCGACATCACCGCGAGCAACACCGGGCACGATGTGGTCCTCAATGCCAGCGGCGCGATCAGCGGCGGCAACATTACCGCGGCGCGCTCGGTGATCATCAACGGCGGTTCGCTGGGCGTCACCGGTGCGACCACCGCAAGCGCGGCGAGTGTGACGATCAACGGCGGAACTTCGGTGACGCTCGGCAGCCTGTCTGCCGGGACGAGTGCGGTGGCAACCGCAGGCGCGATCACCGTCGGCCCGGTCGTCACCGGCACCACGCTCAACCTCAACGCCACCGGATCGACGCTCAATGTCGGCTCGGCGATCTCGGGCGGCGACGTCACGCTGGCCGCCGCGACCCGCGCCACCTTGGGACCGATCACCGCCACCGGGCGCAATGTGACACTCAGCGCCAGCGATGCCGATATCAACGGCGCGGTCGCGGCCACCCAGATCACCGTGATCGACCGCGCCAGCGGCACCAATCCGCTGCGCCTGGGCGATGGCGCGATCGGCAGCGGCGGGTTCGCGCTCAGCCAGACCGAGATCAACCGGCTCAATGCCGCGACGGTGGTGCTCGATGCCGGGACCAGCGCCGGTTCGAAGCAAGACGTGGCGATTGGCGCGCTGGCGCTCGATGCCGATACGGGTTCGACGCGGCTCGATATTTTGGGCCTCCAACGGTTCGACATTACCGGAACGATCTCGGCCAGCAGCAGCGGGGCGCGCACGCTCCGTCTGGGCGGTTCGGCGGCGGCGACCACGCGGGCCACGACGATGCGCTTTGCGACGACCGCCGATGCTGGCGGACGGGTGCTCGTACCGGGGCTGGCGCTCGATCTGCGCTCTGACCGGATCGGGATGGGGCTCGACGCCAATTTCCTTTCCACTCTAGGGCTTACCCCGGGCGGCTCGCCCGCAGCGCCAGCGACTGTGGCCAGCGACTACGTCGCGCGCGGCTCGTCGACGCTGTATGTCGCAGATACTTTCGGTGCCGCGGTTTATACCGCGCCGACGATCCTTTCGGCGAGCAGCCTGACGGTGCGCTATTCCGACTACGCGCTGTTCCAGAACACCGGCGAGTCGGCGATCAACTCCGGCGCGGTGCTGGCTTCAACTGCCAGCCCGTCGAGCCCAGCGCTGTTCCTGCAAGGACCCAATCCGCCCAATGCCGGGGGCTTCGCGTTGTTCGGGACGATCAACGGCGTGCCCGATTCGGCCGCCGCGGTGCTGGGCGACGGGGTGCTGACGCTGGTCGCGATCGACCGGATCAGCGCGCGGGTGAACGGGTGCCTGATCGGATCGGGATCGGGCTGCATCGCCAGCACTACCAGCCAGCCGCCGCTGCCCCCGCTCAACGCCTTCCGCGGCGATATCTTCAGCACCCAGGGCAACTTCTCGATCCCGTTCGATCCGGTGGTCGGGACCAACAACGAATCGCTGTTCGGCGATATCGGCTCGTTCGGGCTCAGCGATCTTCCGCTCCAGGCGATCGAGTGCGATCCCGACAAGGAAGGCGATTGCGCCAAACCCGAGGACAAACCCCAATGATCCGACCTTTCGCGCGCAGTCGCGCCCTGCGCCTGGGCATGCTCGCGGTGCTGCCGCTGGTAGCCTTGGGCGGGGGCGCAGCGTCGGCCTGGGCCAAACGCCCAAGCGCGCCCGATACCTTCGAGTTGGGGCGCGATTCGCGCGGCGAGCCGTGTCTGGCGACGCGCTATTGGGACGATCCCTCGGTCACCGATCATTTTTCCGATAGCTTTGCGATCACCTGCCGCGGGGCGACTGCCAACCGCTATCTGGGCGTGATCCGCGCGGTGCGCGCCGCCGACTTTGCCAAGATCGAGGTGGCGCTCCAGTGCGGCGAGGCGGCAGATGCCAAAGTCGGCGAAATCGGTACCGTGCGGGCGCGGCGCTGCTTCGACAACCTGCTCGGGTTCCAGACGATCGAGACTGTAGTGACGCGCGATGGGCGCAAGTTCAGCCTCAGCGTGATCCCCTCGGCGCAAGGCCCGGGCGAGGAAGCGCTGCGCCTGCTGACCGGTGCGAGCAAGGTCAACCCCGATCGCAACCGTACCGCCGCGCCCGCGATCGAACTGGCCTCGCTCGCCCCAGCGCCCGTGGAATCGGGGGTCAATGCGCTCGCCGCGGACAGCGAGAGCGCGCTTCAACAGGGCCTGCGGCTAATTCGCCAGGGGCTCCACATGGAAGCCAGCCGCTCGCTCAACGATGCGATCAGCCGCTTGCCCGCCGATGCCCCGGTGTCCGAACGGATCGAGCTGCTGTTGGTCGCGGGTCTGGCCGATTCCAACTTGCGGTTTTTCGATTCGGCGCAGAGCTATTTCGAGCGGGCCGATCAATTGCTCGCGGCCAACACCAACCTGCCGGGGGCCGAGGTGCTGGTCCGCAAGCGCAACAGCTATGCCGCGCTCGATCTGCTCAACCGGCGCAACTTCGCCAACGCGGTATCCGCGCTCGATCGCCTGGCCTCGGCACCAATGGACCCCGCCCAGCCGCTGACCGACGCGACCACGGTGCGGATCATCAACCAGATGATGTCGGGCGGCGCGCGCACCGGGCTGGTCGCCACGCCCGATATCGCCTCGCTTTCACAGCTGGTGATCGATGCCCAGGCCAACTGGGCGCGCAGCGTCGCTCTGCTCGCGCCAAAGGACAAGACGGGCGCGATCGCCGCGCTCGATGCCGCGGATCGCAGTATTGCTGCCTTGAAGAGCGAACAGATCGACCAGCAGCAGGTCGCGTGGCTGGTGGCGCGAGTCCAGCGCCAGCGCGCGCGACTGCTCGCGCTCGACAACCGTTATCCCGAGGCGCTTGCAGCGCTCGACATGGCGGTCACCAATCTGGAAGGCGCGGGCACCGAGGCGGCGACCTTCGGCCCAAGTCTGGCCGAGACCCGGCTCGAGCGCGCCGGGATGGCGGCGCGTGCCGGACGCCCGCGTGAAGAGGTGATGGCCGAATTCGACAAGGCGGTCGATGCGCTGATCTCGTCCAACGCCGCCGGATCGCTGCTGCCCCCCGCGCTCGAACAGTACCTCGACTTGCTGGTTTCCGAATCGCGACGGACTCGCTCGCCCGAATCGGCC
>JANMPV010000142.1:0-5371 GCA_031370045.1 Novosphingobium sp.
GTTTGGGGTTGGCACGGTCTCGTCGTATTTGGGGCATTATTTCTTCACCTACCGCACTGGCGGAAGTCATCTCAGACTCGGAACGCGCTATCTTGTGGTGACGCTCGGACTGGTTGGGATGGGCGTCGTGCTTCACCATCTCGCTCTACTTGTTGGCGCCACACCCAAAGTCGCCGCCTTGTTCGTGACCGTCGCCTATCCGCCGCTAAGCTTCGGGTTGAATCACTTCTGGGCCTTCGCACGCGGTGCGGGCGGGAATGCTAAATGAACTCCAAATCAGACATTAACGTCCCAGAGACAGCGCACGCACGCCGCCTGACGGTGGTCATGCCAGTCTATAATGACTGGGTGTCGGCGGCCCTGCTGATCCGCGACATCGGCAGCGCCATGGCGGGCAGCGGCTATGCGGTGGATATCGTCGCGGTCGACGACGGCTCGAGCGAACCGCCGCCGCCCGCTCTCGATCCCGGCCCGGACATCGAAGCGATCGAATGCCTGCTGCTGGCAGCGAACCTGGGCCACCAGCGGGCTATCGCGGTCGGCCTGATGGCCGTGGCCGAACGGGCCGACCTCGATCTCGTAGCGGTGATGGATTCGGATGGTGAGGACCGCCCGGCCGAATTGCGCACGATGGCCGATCGGGCAGCGCAAACCGCAGACAAGGCAATCGTCGCTCAGCGCAGCGAACGCTCCGAAAGCGTGCTTTTCAAGTCATTCTACGCACTCTACATCCTCGTGTTCCGTCTGATGACCGGACAGCGGATCAACTTCGGCAACTTCACCGTGCTCCAGCCCGCGCACGTCCGCCGGGTGATCGGCAATGCGCATATCTGGAACAATTTTCCGGCGGCAGCGATCCATTCGCGGATTGCGGTGGAATACGTGCCCACGCGCCGCGGCAAGCGCTATGCCGGGCAATCGCGGATGAACTTCATCGGCCTGGTGACTCATGGGCTGGGCGCGATTTCGGTCCATTCCGAGGCGGTGTTCGTGCGCATCCTGTTCGCCAGTCTGGCACTGCTGCTGGTATCGGTCGGGCTGGGCGGAGCCGCGCTCTACATGAAGCTGTTCACCAGCCTGGCGATCCCCAACTGGGCGACCACGGTGCTGGGCTTCGCACTGGTGATCAGCATTCAAGCGCTGATGATGCCGATCCTGATGGCGTTCCTGCTGCTCAACAACCGATCTGCAATCCAGCCGCTACCGGCCAGCGTGGCGTTGTCGATGATCCGCGAGCGCCGGGCGCTGTGGTCCCAATCCCGCATTCTAACGTTAGAGACGCAGGCGCAGCAAAAAGCCGGAGGCGCTTTGGCACCCCCGGCTTGAATTGCCTGGAACGAAAGGGGCGGGTTCAGCCCGGGCTGTCTTTCCCGCCACCGCTGGCAACCAGAATGATCCCGGCGATGAGCGCCAGCAGTGCAATAAGCAGCGCTGGAGAATAGCGGCCACCAAGCGAATCGGCATCCTGCACCGGCTTCGAAGCCAGCG
Organism: Novosphingobium sp.; assembly: GCA_031370045.1. Classification (GTDB taxonomy): domain Bacteria; phylum Pseudomonadota; class Alphaproteobacteria; order Sphingomonadales; family Sphingomonadaceae; genus Novosphingobium. Next base: position 1,489 of record JANMPV010000142.1, read on the forward strand.
AAACCGCATTCGAATCAACTTGCTCCGAAGGAGCCGGAAGGGCCTGCGCCGAACGCGTTTCCGCCATCGCGGGCGACACTGCCAAGCCGAAGGCGGCAATCGCTGCGAGACCGTGCTTGACCTTAACCATCGGAAAACTCCTGTAACTCAACACCAGTTGTACCAACCAAACGTAAAATTGCCTAGATAGTTTTCGCACCTGCACAAAAATTTTCCAGGCGTCCGATCCAGGCGATCAAAGCCACGGTTTCCGGGTCAGTAAGCCTTTTCATGAACCAAAACCCGCAGCGTGGCCGCCAGGATCGCCACGTCGCGCCAGATCGTCCAGCCATCGAGGTATTCGAGATCGGACTGGAGTCGCTGGACCAAGTCCGATTCGAGGTCGGTCGCGCCGCGCAAGCCCCGCACCTGGGCGAGGCCGGTGATTCCCGGCTTGAGTGTGTGGCGCTGCCAATACCGTTGATCGACTTCCCAGAACAGCTTGTCTCCGGCCTGCGAACCCAGCGCGTGGGGGCGCGGCCCGACAAGCGACATCTCGCCGCGGATCACGTTGATCAACTGGGGCAGCTCGTCGATGCTGGTGGCGCGGATGAAGCGTCCGACGCGGGTGATCCGCAGGTCGTCGCGCGCGGTCGACAGGTCGCCAGCGCCATCGTGCTGCTCGCGTCGCATCGAACGGAACTTGAAGATCGCGAAGAAGCGGTTGCCGCGCCCCATCCGGCGCTGGATGAACAGCATCGGGCCACGGTCTTCCAGCTTGATCGCCAGCGCGACGATCACCAGCAACGGCGACAGGATCGCCAGCACCAGGCTGGCAATGGCCACGTCAAAGCCGCGCTTGAGGATGCGGTTGCGCAACCCCAGCGGGCCCATTGAGATCACCAGCGAACCGTATTCGGGCGTCCGCTGCGCCCCGATCGCGCCCAGCATGACCACTTCGTCATCGACGATTTCGGCCTGGACGTTGACCCCCTTGAGGACCAGCGCCCAGGCCCGGCGCCGCTCCGCCGAACACGACACAACCACCCGGTCCATATTCTGGAGGACCAGGGCCAGACGATTGAGCGCATGCGGATCATCGAACGAGGGGGCGATGCCGTGGTGGCGGGCATCGAGGACATGGCTGTGGGGCAAGTCGATGACCTCACCGCCGTCGCGAATCACCAGCAGGTTCATGCCCGTCGCGCCGATCCGGCGGCGCACCACCCTGACCAGCTGATCGCGCATCACCACCATCGCGAGAATCGAACCCCCGGTGCCGAGCGCCGAGATCATCCGCGAGGTCTGTTCGGTGGCGCTCAGGAAATAGGCCAGCGTGACGACGATCGCAGCAGCCCCGGCCATCGCCAGCGTCACCCGTCGCGAGCCGATCCCGGCATCGAGCGCGGCGCCCGCCGAATAGGCGCCGTTGGCGATGGCTATGGTCCAGAACAGCGGCAGCACGAGTTGCGCTTCGAGCAGCGCAACCTGCTGGGTCCACTGGCCAAAATAGAGGAAGGCAGCAAACGCGAAACCGGCAAAGATGGAGAGCCCATCGGTGAGCAAGAGCAGCAAGTAGATCTGCAGGCGGCGGCGTTCGAGCGAGGGTGCTAAAGGCAGCTGCAGCCCGACCGATGCCGCACGCCGCCGCGGTCTGGCTTGGGCCAGCGCAAGATCCGGCATGTCAAAGTCTGCCATCTACGACCCTTCGCCTCTCGCATACGATGCCAGATTGCCGCGCCACGGTATAACCGGAGCGTCGTATAGAACCTTTCAGGGGAAACCGAAGGGTTAGTTGTGCAGGTGCAGCAATTTGGTGGAGTCCACGTCCGCGACCGAGCGCTAACGCCGCCGTTCAGCCGCCGCAGCGGCGCGGGTGATTTCGGTCAGGCCCTGGGCAAGCAGCAGCTCGGCGCTCTGGCTGTTGGCAAGCAGTTCGCGATGGAGCGCCACCAGCCGTTCGACCAACCGCCCCAGCCGCTTGCCCCGCCAGCGGCGAAGCTGGTTGCCCAGATCGGGGGCATCGCGGAAAAACACCCGCCGCGCCTGGCGCTCGCCTTCCATGAACTTTTGAACGTCGCCGCGCGGGCCCATGCGCGCTGCCAGTTGCGCAAGCTGCGCCGCGCGGCGCTCGAACGCCAAGACCAGACCGACCGGGCTGAGCGCCAGCTCGCGCAACCGCGCGAGTTCCCCCGACAGCCGCCCGACGTCCCCACCCAGCACGCAATTGACGATTGGCTGGAAGCCGTCGTCCTCATTCTTGGCGCCGATCGCGTCGAGCGCCTGGGCGTCGGCGGTCTTGGGCGCCTGCTGGCTGGCATCGAGAAACAGCGCGAGTTTTTCGATCTCGCTGCGCGCCATCCGGGTGTCGAGCGCGCAGGCTTTGGCGATCCGTTCGGCCAGCGCACCGTCGATCCGCAACCCCGCCGCATCGCCCATCGAACGCACCGCCTGCGCCACCGCCGACACCTCGGGCGCGTGAAACATCGCCACCAGCGCATCCTTGCGCTCGGCGAGCAGCTTGGCGACGCGGCTCTTGTCGGTCGCGGAACTGGCGACGATCAGCACCGGGCACGCCTCGACTTCGTCGGCGAGGAGAATTTCCACCGCCTCGCAGGTCTCGTCGCCTGCGGTGCGCACGAACAAATAGCGCGCGCCGCCGAACAGCGAGGTCGAGCGCGCCTCATCCGAAAGGCGTACCGGATCGCGGCGCAGATCGGGCCCGCTCAGCTCTATCCGTTCGATCCCCGCAGGAAGCAACGCCACGATCGCCTGTGCCGCATCGTGCGCGCCGGCCTCGTCGGGGCCGCAAAAGTAGAACGTCCGGCACTCGCGCGCCGCCCGCGCGGCAGTAGCGGCGAAATTCGCCTGAGTGGCTTTCACCGCGTGGCTTTCACTGGCTAGCGGTGCCGCCGCCCGAGCGCAGCCGCAACGAGACCTTGGCGACGATTTGGTCGGCGACCACTCGCGCCAGATTTTCCAGCGCGGTCTGCTCGGCGGCGATTGTCGCGTATTCGGAACTGACCACATCGACCCCCGCGTCCGATCCGGCGGTGGCATCGAGCAGGATCTTGCCATCCTGGGCGTCGATCAGCTGATACCGCGCGCGCAAGGTCCGCCGCTCACGGGCGATGGTATCGTTGCCGAGCAGACCCAGCCCCTCGAGCCGGTCGTCGAGCCGCACGTCGAGGCGATAGCGCGCGCTCGACTGCCCACTGGTGCCGAGCCGGTCGATCAGCGCGTTGCGCACCAGCCAGCCCTGCTGGCCCGCGATCACCGGCACCGAAACGTCGGCCAGCGCGTGCGCAACCATGCCGTTGCCGCCGCCCGCGTACATCGGCTGGAGCCCGCACGAGGACAGCGTCAGCGCCACGCAAGAGATCGCTAACCACTTCATGCGACGAGATTAACCAGCCGGTCGGGCACCACGATCACCTTTTTCACTGCCGCGCCATCTAGCGCACGCTGGACCTTGTCGCTGGCCAGGGCAAGCGCCTCCAACTCCTCACGCGCGGTGCCCTTGGCCACGATCAGGGTATCGCGCAGTTTGCCCATCACCTGGATCGCGATAGTCACTTCGTCCTCGACCAGCAGCGCGGGATCGACCGGCGGCCACGTGGCATCGGCAATCAACCCGGTTTCGCCCATTTGCGCCCAGGCCTCTTCGGCAAGGTGCGGCATCATCGGCGAAGCGAGCAGCAGCAACGTGCGGATCGCGGCCGAGCGGCTGGCCGAGGGTGCGGCCTTCTCGATTGCGCTGGCGAGACCATAGATCTGCGCCACCGCCTTGTTGAACCCCAGCGCTTCTATGTCGGTGGCAATAGCGGCGATCGCCTGATGGTGCTTGCGGTCGAGCGCGAGGTCCGCGCCGGTTGCCGCCGGATCGTATTGCCCGCACAACCGC
>JANMPV010000418.1:0-1650 GCA_031370045.1 Novosphingobium sp.
GCCTCGATGAACCCGTCGAAGCTGAGCGCCAGCGCGCCCGCCGCCGCTTTGAGTTCGGTGGCGGCATCGCGCAGTGTGCCGGTGCCCTTCATCGCCTCGCTGCCGATGTTGAGCAGGCGCACCCGCGGGCTTTCAAGGCCCGTGACGATCCGCGAATAAGCCGCGCCCATGATCGCGAACTGCACCAGGTTGCGCGTGTCGCAATCGGTGTTGGCCCCCAGATCGAGCATCACCACGTCGGTCTCGCTTAGCGTGGGGAGCAACCCGGCCAGCGCGGGGCGATCGATCCCCGGCATCGTTCGCAGCGCCAGCTTGGCCATCGCCATCAGCGCGCCGGTGTTGCCCGCGGAGACCGCCGCCCCCGCCTCGCCGCGCTTTACCGCGTCGATCGCAACGCCCATCGAGGTGGTCTTGGCCCGGCGCAGCGCGCGGGTCGGCTGCTCGTCGCCCGCGACGACATCGGGCGCGTGGAGGATTTCCGACGCGCCGCGCAAGTTGGGGTGGTTCTCGAGCGCGGCCTTGATCCGCGGCTCGTCGCCCACCAGCAGGAACTTGAACTTGTCATGGCGGCGGCGGGCGAGCGCGGCGCCTTCGACCATCGTGTGCACGCCTTCATCCCCGCCCATCGCATCGACGGCGATACGGGGCAGGCTCATGCGCGGTGCGTCCTGTTAAAGGCCGGGCTCAGAGCCCGACGGCGACGATTTCGCGGCCGTTATAGTGCCCGCAGGCGCCACACAGGTTGTGCGGGCGCTTGAGTTCGCCGCAGTTCGAGCATTCGTGAAATGCGGCGACGGTCAGCGCATCGTGGCTGCGGCGCATGCCTCGGCGTGAGGGCGAGGTTTTTCTTTTGGGGACGGCCATTGCGGAACCTGTTCTGAGCGATCTGAGCGTTTGTTACGTGAGCGCGATAGGCGGTTCCCCGGCGCTGCACAAGTCCGCGGACCTTCGAGCGAAGGGCGCTGCGGACGAGCGGCGAGCGATGGAGTCGGCCCACGCGGGCGAAGGCGCGCCTATACGGATTTTTGTCGGCGATGCAAGGTGGGGTGGGGCGAGCCTTCGCCTCTCCGCTTTCCCGCACCATTCCCCAACTCCCGCTCATCCTGAGCTTGTCGAAGGACAACCACTGCGCCAAGGCTGCGCGCGTGCTTCGAGAGGCTCAGCATGAGCGGGCCGTGGGTGAAGCGCGGGGGGAACACACATGATCATTCTACCAGCCACACTCACTGCCGCCGCGGCCTGCGCGATCGTCAACATCTGGCTGAGCATGCGGATCGGACGTGTCCGCACCAGCGAAAAAATCAGCATCGGCGACGGCGGCCACGATATGCTCGCCCGCCGGATGCGCGCGCAACTCAACTTTGCCGAAAACACCCCGCTGGTGCTGATCCTGATCGCCGCGATCGAACTGGCCGAAAAAGGTGGCGCCTGGCTGCTCCCCGTCGGCGGCGTCTATGCGCTGGGCCGCGTCGCCCACGGCATCGGCATGGACGGCGGCAGCCTGGAGCGGGGCCGGATGATCGGCACGCTGATCACGATGCTGACGCTGCTGGGACTGGCGGTGGTTGCGGTGCTGGTGGTGGCGGGGGTTATGTAACGGTACTAATCGCCGGGTTCAGAAGTCCCATCAAGCGTTGGTGAGTCGAATCC
>JANMPV010000189.1:0-2594 GCA_031370045.1 Novosphingobium sp.
TTTCAAGCCCGACAGCGAGAAAATAGCCTTGCAGCGCGGTAAGGAACACCGTCCCATAGCGGGTGTACTGGTTGAGCTTCTTGCGCCCGCTCTCGCCTTCCTTCTTCAGCGCCATCAGCGCGGGATGGAGCGACGAGGCCAGCTGCACCACGATCGACGCGGTGATATAGGGCATGATCCCCAGCGCGATCAGGCTCATCCGCTGGAGCGAACCGCCCGAAAACGTGTTGAACATATCAAGGATGCCGCCGCGCGTCTGGTCGTACAGCGTTTCAAGGATCAGCGGGTTGACGCCCGGCAGCGGCACGAAGCTGAGAAAGCGGAACACGATCAGCGCGCCGATCGTGAACCAGATGCGCTGCTTCAGATCGCTCGCCTTCGAGAAGTTGGCGAGCGTGAAATTGCTGACGATATTGTCGGCGCGTGATGCCATGGGGGTAAGAGCCTTGATCGGGGCCGGTCGCGACCGGCGTGCCAGCCCCTTATAGTGCGGGTTCGGGAATGTCGAACCCCTGCCGTCATTGCGGCAAGCTGTCCCGGCCCGCAGGCCGGGACGCAGCCTTACTTCTTGATGAGCTCGGCCCGCGCGGTCTTGTTGACCTCGCGGCGAGCGGTCTTCTTCTCGTGCTCGCTGGGCTGAGCCTCGGGCAGTTCGATGGTGCCGCCGAGCTTCTCGACCGCCTCGCGCGCGCCCTTGCTGACGCCGGCCACCGCGAACGTGACCTTGGCTGAAAATTCACCCTTGCCCAGCAGGCGGACACCGTCCTTGCCGCCACGACCCAGGCCCGCCGCCTTGAGCGCAGCGTGATCGATCGGCTTGGCCGCATCGAGCTTTCCGTTGTCGATCGCCTTCTGGACCAGGCCCAGGTTCACTTCGGCGAAATCCTTGGCGAAGATGTTGTTGAAGCCGCGCTTCGGGATGCGCATGTGGAGCGGCATCTGGCCGCCCTCGAAGCCATTGATGGCAACGCCCGAACGCGCCTTGGCGCCCTTTTGGCCGCGCCCGGCGGTCTTGCCCTTGCCCGAGCCGATACCGCGTCCGACCCGCATCCGGCCCTTGCGGGCACCGGCGTTGTCGCGAAGTTCATTCAGTTTCATGTCAGTGCACTCGCTTTCGCTTTAGTCGCGCGTTGATCTCTCCCGTCGGGAGAGGGCTGGTCAGTCGACTACCGCCACCATGTGGGGCAGCTTGGCAATCGCGCCGCGAACCTCGGGGGTATCCTGAATTTCGACCACGCGATGCATCTTGCCCAGCCCCAGCCCGATCAGCATCTGCTTCTGCTTGGCGGGGCGGCGGATCGGCGAGCCGATCTGCTTGAGCTTGATCGTCTTCTTTTCGTTTTTCGGGGCCATCGTTTTTACTCCACGACCGCCGCAGCGTCGGCTTCCGCCTCGGCCGGGGTGCCGCCACTGCGGCCGAGCAGATCGGCGACCTTCTTGCCGCGACGCTGCGCGACCGACTTGGGCGAAGTCTGCTCGGTCAGCGCGTCGAACGTGGCGCGGATCATGTTGTAGGGGTTGGACGAACCGACCGACTTGGTCACCACATCGGCCACGCCCAGACTTTCGAATACGGCGCGCATCGGGCCACCCGCGATGATCCCGGTCCCGGCAGGCGCGGTCCGCAGGTTGACCTTACCCGCGCCAAACCGGCCTTTGCCGTCGTGGTGCAGGGTGCGGCCTTCCTTGAGCGGAACGCGGACCATCGCCTTCTTGGCAGCGAAAGTCGCCTTGGTGATTGCCTCGGGGACCTCGCGGGCCTTGCCCTTGCCGAAGCCCGCGCGGCCCTTACCATCGCCAACCACGACGAGCGCGGCAAAGCCGAAGCGCTTGCCGCCCTTCACGGTCTTGGAGACGCGGTTGATGTGGACCAGCTTTTCGATCAGCTCTTCACCGCCATCGTCGTCGCCGCCACGACCGCGGTTGCGATCGTTGCCGCCACGCCCGCCGCGATTGCGATCGTTGCCTCCGCCGCCGCGGTTGCCGCCACCGGGGCCGCGATTGCCGCCGCGCCCGCCACCGCCACCGGGTCCGCGACTTTCGCGCGCAGGAGCGGCTGCCGGGGTGGCGTCAACCGCCCCCACTGCTTCATTGGCGGTCACCGCCTCAGGTGTGGTGTTGTCATCAGCCATCATCAGAACTCCAGCCCGCCTTCGCGCGCGGCATCGGCCAGCGCCTTGACGCGGCCATGGAACAGGAAACCGCCGCGATCGAACACGACGGTGGTCACCCCGGCCTTGGTCGCGATATCGGCCAGCGCCTTGCCTACTTCGGCAGCCGCAGCGACGTTGGCGCCAGACTTGCCCGCCCCCGCTTTGCCCACGGTCGATGCCGCGGCAACGGTGTGGCCCTTGGCGTCATCGATGATCTGAGCATAGATGTGGCGGCCCGAACGGTGCACGGACAGCCGCGGACGGCCCCCGGCGCGCGCCTTGAGCGTGGTGCGGACCCGCCGCCGGCGGCGATCGAATACGGTGAGCTTGCCCATTACTTCTTCTTCCCTTCCTTGCGGAAGATATACTCGCCGCGATAGCGGATGCCCTTGCCCTTGTAGGGCTCGGGCTTGCGCCAGCGGCGGATTTCGGCGGCGACCT
>JANMPV010000194.1:0-3311 GCA_031370045.1 Novosphingobium sp.
GTTTGGGATGGCGGCGTGGGATGCGGCGAGCCACGGGCCGGCCAGCCCGTTCGTCTATCGTACGACGCAAGTTGGCGTGTTCGATCGCAACCTCAAGCTGCTGGCGAGCAAGGTCGCGCCGCACGCGCTGCTCGCGCACATCCGCGGGGTGCCCTACAATTCGAGCGTCCAGATCAACGAACAGAACGTGCATCCGTTCAAGTTCGACCGGGTACCGCTGGCGATGGCGCACAACGGTGACCTCTCGGGTTTTCGCGCGATGCGGTTCGATCTGGTCGAGCATGTCCGGCCCGAATTCGCCCAGCACATCCAGGGCTCGACTGATAGCGAGTGGTTGTATGCGCTGACGGTATCGGCGCTGGAAGACCCCTACCGGATCAATGACCCAGAGGCGATTCTGGCCGCGATCCGCCGGGCGCTTGGCATCGTCCGCGAAGTGCGCGCGCGCCACGGGATCACCCGCTCATCATCGACCAACCTGATTTTCTGCGACGGGGTCAACCTGATCGCGGTGCGCTATACCTTCGATTTCGGACGGTTCGAACAGTCGCGGCTGCAAGGCACGATGCAGTTCCTGTCGATGTGGTACACGTTCGGGCGCGACTATGGCCTGCACGGCGACGAATGGAAGTTGGTCGGCGGGGCGGCCAGCGCGGACAGCATCATCGTTGCGTCCGAACCGCTGACCCGCGACATCGCCACCTGGATCGAGGTGCCCGAGTATTCCGCGCTGGTGGTCCGGCGCGACGGCAACCGCCGCCGCGCCGAAATCCACGCGCTGGAGGTTTAGTTCGCCGGGGGTCTAGTCGGTGAGCGCGGCGGGAACCTTGCCGCCGTTCTTCGCCAGTTCCTGCATCGTTGCCTTGTGCAGCCAGATGTTCATCGCGGCGCTGCCATCGAGATCGCCGGTGTAGCCCAGCTCGCGGGCGAGCTCCTTGCGGTTGTCGAGGCTCGAATCGATCCCCAGCAGCTTCATCAGATCGACGATCGAGGTCCGCCAGTTGAGGTTCTTGCCTTGACCCATCTCGGCCAGGTTGGCCTCGACATCGACATCCGAGACTGCCGTCGGCGCGGCGGGAACAGCGGGTTGCGGCGCAGCCATAGTACCGCCTTCGGGCAACACAGCGCTGGCAGGAGGCGTCGCAGCCTGCGCCTTGTGCCCGAAGATCGCGTCCTTGATCGAACTGAAAATACCCATCACATCTGCTCCTGGTGTTGCCGAATAGCCCGTTGACTAAGCGCGGTGAGCGGGCTTCGGTTCCGCTATAGTTTGGTGCGAGCCGCAAGACTCTCTACCAAGCCAAAGCAATCACCGCATAGGAGAATCGCCATGAACCTTACCGATATTCTTCGCTCGCAAGGCGGCATCGATGCCATCGCCAGTCAGCTGGGGATTTCGCCCGCCGACGCCGAGCGCGGGGCAGGGGCGCTGCTCCCCGCGATCCTCCATGGGATGGGTCAGCAGACGACGTCCGACGGGGCGGCGCCCGCGGGTGGTGGTGGCGGCCTGGCCGATATCCTCACCCAGCTGGGCGGGGGCGCGCTGGCCAGCAACGTGATCGCGCCCGAGCCGACCGAACTCGACAAGGGCAACTCCATCCTCGGCCAGATTTTCGGATCGAAGGACGTCAGCCGTCAGGTTGCAGGGCACGCCGCGCAGAGTTCGGGACTCGATCCCGCGATCCTCAAAAAGATGCTGCCGATCCTGGCGATGCTGGTCGGCGGCTATCTGTCGTCGCGCTCGACCCAGGGCGGGGGTGGACTGGGCGGGATCATCGGCTCGGTGCTGGGTTCGATGGCAGGGAGCCAGGGCGGTGGCGGGCTGGGCGGCGGGCTGGGCTCGATCCTTGGGTCGGTCCTCGGCGGCCGCCTCTGAACGCCCGCGATGGACCTTGCCCTGTCGCTGCTGGTGCTGACCGCGCTCGCGATGCTGGCGGGTGCGGCTTACCTGTGGCGCAACCGTGGCGAGCGTCAGCGACCGCTGCTAATGGTGCTGCTCGCGGTAGTGCTGCTGGTCAATGTGGGCATTTGGACCCTGCCCGACGCTTCGGTCGAAGCGCCGGTGCAGAAGGCCGCGGGGTAGCGTTGTCCGCGAAAAATCTGGATCACAACAAACACCCGTTCGTCCCCAGCCCCTCGACTTCGCTCGGGATGAGCGGGTTGATTCAGGCATGAGGTTCGTCATTCAAACGCCTACTTGATCGGCGAATCGGGCGACAGGCGCATGTCGAGATAGTTGTCGACCGAGTGCATCATGTCGCCGATCTCGTTCTCGAAGAAGTGGTTGGCGCGCGGGATCTCGTCGTGATGGATGGTGATGTGCTTCTGGGTTCGCAGCTTGTCGACCAGCTTCTGCACCGCGTTGGGCGTCACTACGGTGTCCTGCGCGGCCTGGACGACGATCCCGCTCGCGGGGCACGGCGCCAGGAAACTGAAATCATACATATTGGCGGGCGGGTTGACCGAGATGAACCCACGGATTTCGGGGCGGCGCATCAGCAGCTGCATCCCGATCAGCGCGCCAAAGCTGAACCCGGCGATCCAGGTGGTCTGTGCCTCGGGATGGATCGACTGGACCCAATCGAGCGCTGCAGCGGCATCGGATAATTCGCCGATCCCGTTGTCGAAACTGCCCTGGCTGCGGCCCACGCCGCGGAAATTGAAGCGCAGCGTGGCAAACCCGCGCGCAACGAACGTCTTGTACAGTGCCTGGACGATCCGGTCGTTCATCGTCCCGCCGCCGTGCGGATGGGGGTGGAGGATCATCGCGACCGGCGCGCGGGGGCGGGCCGACGGCTGAAAACGGCCTTCAAGACGGCCTTCGGGACCGGGGAAAATAACTGCGGGCATCGGAATTCCTGGTGTGCGCCCGGCGCAAGCGTGCGCGTCGGGGCCGGCATTGAACCGCGCGCTATATAGAAACGAAGCTTGCGAAAGCAACTTGAAGGACACAGTGCGCCTGCAATGAGCCTATTCCAATGACCGACAACATCTATCTCGATCATGCCGCCACCACTCCGCTGCGCCCTGCGGCGGCCGAGGCGCTGCGCGAGGGGTTTGCCATGTGGGCCAACCCTTCGAGCCCGCACCAGGCCGGACGCGCGCCGCCCCCCGCGCGGGCGGATGCCCGCGAACCGAGCTCGGAAGCCGTCAAATGGGAGGGCGCGGTGAGCTTCACCAGCGGCGCCACTGAGGCTGCGGCGATGCGTTCGCGGGCGTCTTCCAGCGCGGCGCGCGCGGCGCGCCCGGCCTGGTGCGGGCTCGACGGGTTGGCCCATTGCGCGAAACCCTCGCGCATCGCTTCGCCCGCC
>JANMPV010000225.1:0-1567 GCA_031370045.1 Novosphingobium sp.
GCATCCTCCTGTTCGGGATGAGCCTGGTCTATGGCTTCACCGGCACCACCTCGTTCGCCGGGATCCGCAGCGTTCTGAGTGGCGAGATCGGCACCGGCGCGCTGTTCGGGGTGATCTTCATGCTGTGCGGGCTGGCTTTCAAGATCAGCGCCGCCCCGTTCCACATGTGGACGCCCGACGTTTACGAAGGTGCGCCCACGCCCGTCACCGCGTTCTTTGCCACCGCGCCCAAAGTCGCCGCGCTGTGCCTGACGATGCGCGTCGCGCTCGATGCGTTCGGCGCACAGGTGGCTGCGTGGCAGCAGATCGTGATCTTCGCCGCGCTGCTTTCGATCGTGATCGGCGCGCTGGGCGCAATCGGCCAGGCCAACATCAAGCGGCTGCTCGCCTATTCCTCGATCAACAACGTCGGCTTCATGCTGATCGGCCTTGCTGCGGCGACCCCCAAGGGGGCTTCGGCGATGCTGGTATACCTGGCGATCTACGTCGCGATGTCGGTCGCCGCGTTCGTCGCGGTGCTGCTGCTGCGCGATGCCGAAGGCGCCCCGGTCGAGGCGATCGGCGACCTTGCGGGCCTGTCGCGGACGCGGCCGTGGCTCGCGCTGAGCCTGGCCGCGGTGATGTTCAGCCTGGCCGGCATTCCCCCGCTGTTCGGGTTCTGGGGCAAGTTCCTGGTGTTCCAGGCCGCGGTCGAAGCGCATCTGGTGGCGCTCGCCGCGATCGGTATCGCGGCTTCGGTGATCGGCGCGTTTTACTACATCAAGATCGTCAAGATCATGTACTTCGACGATCCCGCCGACCGGGTGAAGGGCGCGGGCGATTGGGCCCACACCGCGATCCTGGCGCTGGCCACACTGGCGATCTCGCCGCTGGGGTATCTGCTCACGCGGTGGCTCGGGGGGCTGGCGGATAGCGCGGCGGCAGCGCTGTTCCTGGCCGCTTGATCCGCATTCTCGACGAAACCGGCTCGACCAACGCCGATCTGCTCGCGCTGGGCCGCGATGCCCGCGAGGGCGATTGGCTGATCGCGCGGCGCCAGACCGCGGGTAAGGGCCGTGCCGGGCGGCAGTGGGAGGACGGTGCGGGCAACTTCATGGGCTCGACCGTGGTCATGCTTCGCCCCGGCGATCCGCTGCCGCAGACGCTGGCGCTGGTGACCGGGCTGGCGGTGGCCGAAGCAGTTACCGCGGTGCCCGGCGCGCCGGACGTCATGCTCAAGTGGCCCAACGATCTGCTGGTCGATGGGGCCAAGCTGGCGGGCATCCTGCTTGAACGGGCTGGCGACAACGTGGTGATCGGGGTCGGGGTCAACCTGCTGCGCGCGCCTGCGGTTGCCGGACGCCGCACCACCGCGCTGGCGGACCATGGCGCGGTGATCGACTTGGGCGGTTTCGCCGAACTACTCGCCGATTGCTTTGCCAGCGCCCTGGCTCGCTGGCGTGGCGGCGACTGGGACGCGTTGCGTGCGGCCTGGCTCGCCCGCGCCCATTCGCTCGGCACCCCGCTTTCGGTCAACGATCGCGACGGCCAGCCGATCAAGGGAACCTTCGCCGGGCTCGGCGCCGAC
>JANMPV010000234.1:0-3041 GCA_031370045.1 Novosphingobium sp.
GGCCGATGGCGCAGCAATCGAGCGCTGGGATGCGCTTGCTTTAAGCGCCGCCGAACCCAATCCGTTCTTCGAAAGCTGGTACCTGCTGCCCGCGCTGCGCCGCTTCGACAAGGCCGGCAAAGTCGAAATTCTGCGCTTCGAACGCGGCGGGCAGTTGGTCGGGCTGATGCCGATCGAGAGCAGCTGGCGCTATCAACGGTGGCCTTTGCCGCATCTGCGGACATGGCTCCACCCCAACTGCTTCGCCGCCGCACCGCTCGTGGCCAAGGGCTGTGAGCGGGCATTTTGGGCCGCGTTTCTGGTGTGGGCCGATGCCAACGGCGGATCCGCGCTGTTCGCGCACTTGCCGGAAATGCCGATCGACGGACCTCTTGCCGCCGCGCTGCGTGCCGAAGCGACTGCCCAGGGACGGCGGATCGAACTGGTCCATCGCGAGGAACGCGCGCTGCTCGACAGCGATTTGTCGCCCGCCGACTACCTCGAGCAAGCGGTGCGCGGCAAAAAGCGCAAGGAACTGCGCCGACAGCACGCGCGGCTCGGCGAAGAGGGCAAGCTCAAGCTTGAGCGTTTTGTTGACGAACGCTGCCTCGCCACCTGGATCGACCACTTCCTCGCACTCGAGGCTTCGGGCTGGAAGGGCGCTGCGGGATCGGCGCTGGCGGCGCACGATGCGACTACCGGGCTGTTCCGCGATGCCTTGCGCGGTGCCGCCGAACGCGGTCGCCTCGAACGCCTGAGCCTGACGCTCGATGGCCGCCCGGTTGCGATGCTTGCCAACTTCATCACCCCGCCGGGCGCATTCTCATACAAGACCGCGTTCGACGAACGTTTCGCACGGTTTTCGCCGGGTGTGCTGCTTCAGCTTGAAAACCTTGCGCTGCTCGAACACGCCGATATCGCCTGGTGCGATAGCTGTGCTGCGGCCGATCACCCGATGATCGACGGGCTGTGGACCGAACGCCGGGCGATCGGGCGCTATAGCGTTGCGATCGGCGGCGCGGCGAAGCGCGCGGCGTTTGATCGCCTGGTCGGCACCGAGCTGTCACGCTCGCCGCGCGGGATCGCTGCCTGATTGTTCTTGCCGCGCAGCGTTGACCTGGCGCCAGCGGCTCGCCAAGGCCGGGGCATGAGCGAAACCCCGACCCCTGAAGAACTCGTCCGCTGGCTTGTGAAACTGCTCGACGTCAAGCCGGGCGCCAATGCCGATGGCGATGACGACCGCTTCCTGGGTCGTCGCAAGCGCGGCGGGGTGGGCCGCGTGTTCGGCGGTCAGGTCATCGCCCAGGCGCTCGCTGCCGCTGAACGCACCGTGCCCGCAGAACGTGAGGCACACTCGCTGCACGCGTATTTCCTGCGCGGCGGGAGCGAGGATCACGAGATCGAATTCGCGGTTGCGCGCGATCTGGATGGTGGGAGTTTTTCCAACCGTCGGGTGGTCGCGAGCCAGCAGGGTCGGCCGATTCTCAACCTGACCGCATCGTTTCATCGCCGCGAAAGTGGATTTAGCCACCAGGACGAAATGCCGGTGGTGCTGCCTCCCGAAGACTTGCCCCGCGAGAGCGAATTGCGCGCGAAGTATGCCGCTGACATACCCGAAGACCGCCGCGCAATGATGCTCGCCCCGCGCCCGATCGAACTGCGGCCGGTTGAAAAGCGCCACTGGATGGGCGGAGATCCGGCTCCGCCGCTCGCTCACACCTGGTTCCGCGCGGTCGCCCCACTGCCCGACGATCCGCGCATTCATCGCGCGGTGCTCGCCTATGCCAGCGACATGACCTTGCTCGGCACCTGCACTATGCCACATCAGGTGTCGTGGTCGCGCGGCAACGTCATGGGGGTGAGCCTCGACCACGCGGTGTGGTTCCACGACGATATCCGCGCCGACGAATGGATGCTCTACGCCACCGACAGCACCTGGGCCGGGCGCGGGCGCGGCATGAACCGCGGGCGGATTTTCGCGCGCGACGGGCGGCTGATTGCCAGCGTCGCTCAGGAAGGGCTGATCCGCGTGCTGGACAAGCCCAAGAGTTAGGCTTGGGCCGCCGCCTTTGCCTCGCGGCGGGCCTGGTTGCGATCCATGCGGCGGCGCAGAACGCGGCCGATCCACCAGCCGCGCACCTCCATCCGTTCGATCCAGCCGCCGTGGAAGCTGCCCCATTCCCACAACGCCACGATGGCCAGTGCCGCCGTGCTCGCCGCCGCCAGCGCCAATCGAGGTGGTTGTCCTTGCCAGCCCCATAGCGCGAGCACCCCGATCAGCAACAGGCCGACCCAATGCGACAGTGGGAACCACGGGTTGCCGCTTGAAATGTGCTTGAACACCATGTTGCCCCACAAAAACAGCGTAATCGCTGCAACCACCAGCAGGACGAAGGGTGGAGCGGAGGGTGCAAGCGGAAGCGCAAGGACCAGCTCGTCGACCACCGCGAGCAAGATGATTCCGGCGACGATAGGTATGTGCCAATAGGTAAACGCCTGTTGGGCGATCAGCCCTGGGGTTTTGTGATGTTCGATGTGCCACGCACCGCGCGCGGCGCCGATGTCGAAATAAATCCACCACATCGCAAACGAGCCGAGAAAGGCGTTGAGAAACGCCGCGTTTAACCCTGCCGCAGGTTCGGCCGACGCATATCGCGCGCCGGTAATGATCAGCCCTTCGCCCAGTGCGATGATAATGAACAGGCCGCAGCGTTCGGCCATGTGGTTGCCCGACACGTTCCAGTCCTCGGGGCGCGAGCGGCCCAGCCAGGGAAACCGGAATTGCACCAGCGGCCCGGCGTATTCGATGAGCAGCGCACCAATCCACCAGGTTATGCGCAGCGCTGGATCCGAGCTGAATGCCCCGGCGATCCACGGGATGGCGGCGAATCCGAACCATAAAGTCACTCGCAGCATGTCGAAATTGCCCACCTTGTGCCATTCTCCCAGCGCAAAGGAGGTATAGGCTGTGCGCCCGATCTGCACCGTCAGGTAGGCGCCGACGAAAGTTCGGCCGGCGTCTCCGAATGCCTCGGGCAGCGCGGCCGCCATCACTAGACTGG
>JANMPV010000297.1:0-1987 GCA_031370045.1 Novosphingobium sp.
ATCCTCCACCGCAACGCCGCCGATCCGACCGACTATTTCGGGATCCCCCACAACCGGGTGATTGAGCTGGGTGCGCAATACGCGATTTGAGATATCGCGCGGCGGTTTGCGAGGCTAGAGCAGCGCTTGCCAATCGGAGAAACTGTGATGATCGTCCGCCCTGCCCGCGCCGTTATCCTGTGTGCCGCACTGCTCGCCGCCACTGCCAGCCCACTCTTCGCCAAGCCCGCCACCAAGGCCCACGCCGCCGCCGGGCATTCCGCCGCTGCGCACTATGGCGCAGCGCTTGCCGACCCGGCGCGCCCCGCCACGGATGTTGCGCGCGACGCCGCACGGATGCCCGCCCAATTGCTGTCCTTCGCCCAGATCGACAAGGGCGAGAAGGTCGGCGATTACGTGATGGGCGGGGGCTACCTCACCCGCATCCTGGCCGCCGCGGTCGGACCCACGGGCCGGGTCTATGCCTTCCAGCCGGCCGAGTTTATCGGCTTCAAGGCGCAGTACGGAACCGACCAGAAGACGGTCGACGATGCCTTTGCCAATGTCGATGCGGTCGCCGGACCGTTTGCCGCGCCCGCCTTTCCCGTGCCGCTCGACACGATCATCACCGTCCAGAACTTCCACGACCTCTACCTCAAGCCGTTTGCTGCGGACAATGGCGCCAGGGCAAGCGCGGCGCTGTTCGCTGCACTCAAGCCGGGCGGGGCGCTGGTGGTGGTCGATCACAGCGCCAAGCCGGGGACCGGCACCACCATGGCCGATTCGCTCCACCGGATCGACAAGGCAGCGGTGGTGGCCGCGCTGACCAAGGCCGGGTTCAAGCTGGAAGCGGAGAGTCAGCTCTATGCCCGCCCGACCGATTCGCGCACCGTCAGCGTCTTCGACCCCAGCATCCGCGGCAAGACCGACCAGTTCACGCTAAGGTTCCGCAAGCCGAAGTGATTTTGCCGGTTCGCTTTGGAACCCGGCCCGACCCGCAGCCTCAAAAACCATCCCCAACGGCGGTTGCCGCGCGCCATGTCCCGTCCTAGACCCTTGCCCGGCGCGCGGACGACACGGGGGATTTTTAGGATGGCCGACGAGAGCAACGTCAAGTTCACCGAGCGCGAGGCGCTGTTCTTTCATTCGACCGGGCGGCCGGGGAAGATCGAGATCATCGCCAGCAAGCCGATGGCCACCCAGCGCGACCTCAGCCTGGCCTATTCGCCCGGCGTGGCGGTTCCGGTGCTCGCGATCGCCAAGGATCCCGCCACCGCGTATGACTATACCGCCAAGGGCAACCTCGTCGCGGTGATCTCTAACGGCACCGCGATTCTGGGGCTGGGCAACCTCGGCGCGCTGGCCTCCAAGCCGGTGATGGAAGGCAAGGCGGTGCTGTTCAAGCGCTTTGCCGACGTCGATTCGATCGACATCGAGCTCGACACCGAAGATGCCGACAAGATCATCGAAGCGGTGGCGCTGATGGAGCCGAGCTTCGGCGGGATCAATCTGGAGGACATCAAGTCCCCCGAATGCTTCATCATCGAGCAGGCGCTCAAAGAGCGCATGAAGATCCCGGTGATGCACGACGACCAGCACGGCACCGCGATCATCTCGGCTGCGGGCCTGCTCAACGCCTGCTTTCTGACCGGGCGCAAGTTCGACGAGGTCAAGGTGGTGGTCAACGGCGCGGGCGCGGCGGCGATCGCCTGCACCGCGCTGCTTAAGGCAATGGGCGTGCGCCATGAAAACGTCATCATGTGCGATCGCAAGGGGGTGATCTATCGCGGGCGCGAGGGGAACGACCAGTTCAAGTCCGCCCACGCGGTCGATACCGACCGTCGCACGCTGGAAGAGGCGCTGGTCGGTGCCGACATCTTCCTCGGGCTGTCGGCCAAGGGGGCGCTCAAGCCCGAAATGATCATGAAGATGGCCGACCAGCCGATCATCTTCGCGATGGCCAACCCCGATCCTGAAATCACGCCTCCGGACGCCAAGGCCGCACGGC
>JANMPV010000344.1:0-6161 GCA_031370045.1 Novosphingobium sp.
GAGACGACCGCGGCGCCGCCTGTGAGCGCGAGTATCTGCGCGGCAATTCCTGTAGCAAAATATTGGGCAAGTCCACCACTTGCCTGAGCGGACGTGTCTACTTTGGCATTAAACTTTGCCCCGAAACTTGCCAATACCGAGTAGCTATCCTGTGCGCCATCTCGGAATGCGACGAGCGAGCATGGATGAACTGCGTAACCTTTCGATCCTGCTGGGACCTTTATTTCCTGTGACAAATTGCATGGGTTCAACCACTTGGGGTTTCCCTTCGATGCAGATGCGTTGGCAACCAGCGGCATGATAACCGCTTCTTGGCGGTCGTAGCCAACCACAATCTTTGGGGTTTCGCCGGTTGAAGTGCCGACCTTGATCCCGAACGTGGTGTTCGTGCCGAACACCATCGTATTGCTGTGCCGGGTCGCCTGGACGCACCCGCCCAGGACTATCGTCGCGCTACTGGCGAGGACGAGTGCGAAAAGTCTGCTACGCATATGTTTTCCCCCTTCAAACGTTCGAGCACTTGCTTGGCATTCTCGGCTGCGACGTCGGACCGGACGATCACCACCAGCTGGCATTCGGCGGGCGAAGCGATCACCCAGCTTGATTCGTGAAACCCCAGGAAAGGTCCGCCGTCCCAGCCGAATCCGAATGTTTTCACCCCGATTGCGGCCATCGCGCCTTCGGTCTTGGGCAGTTCGATCCGCGCAATTCCTACCACCGTTTTGGTCTCGCCGGTTGAGCCGAGCCTGACCGTCGTGCACCCCGCCAGCAGTAACAGGCACGCCGGGGTTACAAGCCATCGACTGACCCGCTCGCCTTGCTTCAAGTCCTTCCCCCCGCCTCAAATCTGACCCGTGCGCTTGAGATCGAGCGTCCCTCGGCGCCCACCTGATAGTGCGGGAAATCGGGGAATGTTTTCCAGTCGCCGCCCCATTCCAGCCCCGCGATTTTGCCGTGGGCGGCGGCGGTTTTGTACTTGGGGTCGGCGGTCACGTACTGGCCGCCCTCGAACAGGCCGATGTCCCAGGCGAGGCCGAAGTTGTGCCAGCTTTGTCCGCCGCGGGCGTTGGTCACGCGGGGTCCGGGGTTGCCGAAGCGGCCCTGGCGGAACAGCGCGTTCTGCTCCTCGTAGTCGCGCGTGCCCGAGATGATCCGCGCATCGAGGCTGGCGGCGTGGAGCGCGCGCAGCGCGCGCCGGGCGAGCGGCTGGGCGACGAGCTGGAGGCTGCGGATGTTGGCTTCGCTGCGCCCGTCGACCCCGCCCTCGCTCAGCGCGATCGCCCGGCAGCGTTCGTCGAAGGCGTGCTCGGCGTCGCTGGTATGCTTGCCATAGTCGCCATCGAGCCTGTCGGTGTAGAGTCCGCAACAGCTCAGCAAGCGTTGCAGGAACAGGACGTCGCCCGAAAAAAGCCGGTCGCTCATGGAAAATCCCCACGAATAATTTCGCGGCGACCCATCAAGGAGCATGCGCGCGTATCCGCTCGCAAACTTGTACCGATTCGACAATCAGACCGGGGTTACCTTGTCGCCTTGGAGTTTTCCGGAACAGACGAGCGGGCTGATGCAGGACCGATTTCAATCGGAAAAACTCAAGCCTGGTGAGATGGACAGGGTCGTCGCCCGGGCTTCCCTCCCCCGCTCAGCGCGTGCAGTATTCGGTGTACCCCGCATTGCACCGCGCGACCGCGCGGCGCCAGGCGGCCATCTCGCGCTCGTACTGCGCCTGCCGCGCGGGCGCGACCCGCGGGCCTTCGCGATAGGCGCGCCAGCCCTCGGCGTATTGCGCGTCGCGGTTCTGGACATAGGCGAGCTGCTCCTGGTTGAGCCGCCTGATGATCGCTGCATCGCGCGCGCGCGCCGCAGCGCTGCGCATCGACGGATCGTGCGGATCGTCGGCCATGGCGGCGGCAGGTACCAAAGCGATGCCCATCGCCAGCGCGCCGGCGATCAACCGAATATTCATGGGTTGCGACCCTCCCTTTTCCCTGGCCGCGAGTATTGGCGCGCAGGGTTAAGGAAATCCAGCGACATGCGATGAACGGCGCTCAGACGGGCGCAAGCCAAGGGCAAGTAAGCGGACATCGCCTTCGGGGCCAATTTGGTGAGCAGGCGATCGTCTCGCCGCCCCCCAGTCCTTTGCGCGGTAAATCGGTTGCATTGCGACCTTGCGCGCGGCAGCTCGACGATTGCGGCCAGCTTGCACGGATAAATATGTGGGCGCAGGATAAAAGAAAAAGATGATCGGGCGCGAGTCGCAAAGGGGAAAAGCGATGAGCGATTCAGCCGCGGATACACAGCAGCTGGTGGCTTCGGCTGGAGGCAAGGCTGTGCATGGCGCGGGGTCGGATGGCGAGCCAGAGATGCTCCCGCCCTCTCCGGAACCCTTGGGAAATCCGGAGCCGGATCGCGACCGCGGGGTCATCGGTCGCAACATGGTGCTGTTCTCCGACGGCACCGGCAACAGCAGCGCAAAAGTTCAGAAGACCAACGTCTGGCGGCTCTATGAGGCGCTCGACCTCGGTTATCCGGTCGGCAACGAAGGCCAGTGCGTCCAGCTGGCCTATTACGACAACGGGGTGGGCACATCGGCGTTCCGGCTGTTGGCGGTGCTGGGCGGCGTGTTCGGCTTTGGCCTGGCCCGCAATATTCGCGATATCTATAAGTTTCTGTGCCGCAACTACCGCGATGGCGACCGCATCTATGCCTTCGGGTTCAGCCGCGGTGCGTATACGATCCGTTTGTTGGTTTCGCTGATCGCCGCTGTCGGGATCGTCGAAAACCGCTCGGAAGAACAGCTCGATCGCGACGCGCGCGACATGTGGCGCGAATATCGTCGCGGCTTCCACACCAACAACTTCGGCACTGATTTTCTGGTGGCGATCGGACGAGCGGTCGACCGGCTGTGGTTGCGCATTGGCCGGATCGAGACATGGCGCCGCGGGTTCGATCTGCTGCTGATTTATCTGAAACGGCGCACAGCGGCCCCGCGCGGTGTCCGCTATGCCGCTTGCGTTTGCGAAAGTCGCCGGCTGCCGTGGTGGGGGCGCGAATGGTGGGAGTATTGGCGGCCCCAGTTTCACCAGTGGATGCCTTGGCTGGTCCGCAACGCTTCCCCGCCGTCGGTCTTGCCCGAATGTGGCGTGACGATCGACTTCGTGGGGGTGTGGGATACGGTCGCGGCTTATGGCGGGCCGATGGTCGAGATCACGCGCGCGATCGACGAATGGATATGGCCGCTGACGATGCCGGACTACCGGCTCAGCGAAAAGGTTTCGATCGCGCGCCATGCGCTGGCGATCGACGACAAGCGCGATGCCTTCCAACCCCTGCTGTGGGACGAGGTGCAGGAAAAGCCGGGCGATCCCAACAACCCCAACCACCCCCGGTTGCAGCAGGTCTGGTTCGCCGGGATGCATTCCGACGTTGGCGGTGGATATGACGATGAGACGCTCGCCTACGTCTCTCTGTGGTGGATGGTCGAACACGCTCAGGCCGCCGCCGGTCCAGTCGCGGACGACGCCGACGCGTTGCGGCTACGCCTGCTTCCCGAATTCGAGAAAAAGATCGAGACCTTCCGGAACGTCTATGGTCCGATCCACAACAGCCGCGGCGGAGCGGGCGCGTTCTATCGCTATCAGCCGCGCTACCTGAAGGCGTGGCTCGATTGGGACAGCGAACTCGACGCGGGCGAGCGCGCCGATG
Source organism: Novosphingobium sp. (assembly GCA_031370045.1). Classification (GTDB taxonomy): domain Bacteria; phylum Pseudomonadota; class Alphaproteobacteria; order Sphingomonadales; family Sphingomonadaceae; genus Novosphingobium. Next base: position 3,703 of record JANMPV010000344.1, read on the forward strand.
CACGGCGCAGCGACGACGACCATGTCGCACCCGCAACCCAAGCATTCCGAGATCCGACGATCGACCGCGGACGGTATCGCCGCCACGGCTTGCTCAACAGCCCGATCCGTATTCACCTGAGCGTCGAAGAAAGGTTGCGCACTGGCACCGATCGCTATGCCCCCAACAATCTGCCGGTACGCTATGTGGTCGACGATGGCGTGCGCGGCCTTCACCAGCCCGCCGCCATAAACCTGCCGCCGCTGGGCTTGCTCGATGAACTGGGCGACCGGATAAAGCTGCGCCGGTTCTGGTATTTCATCTGCATCGTGATAGCTTCGGCACTCGTGGTCAAGCCGATCTGGCCTTCTTTGCCATTGCTGAACGGCCTGAGCGGCACGATCGATGCCCGAACCGACGCGCAAATCGTCGAAACCGTAGTCAACGCTTTTCTGCCCGAGTTCGCCGAGCGCTGGACCCACGCGCTCGCCGCCGACCCGTGGGTGACGATTGGGTTCCTGCTCGCGCTGGCAGGAGCGCTGGCGAAGGGCAACGCCCACGAATGGCGGATGACCGATGTCGCCGCGCATATGTGGAAGCACCGTTTCGACGACGAAGGGACGGCCGAGCCGGTCGCCTCAGCGCCGGGGCCATTCCGCACGTTGACCGCCGCGCTGCGTCGAAGCAACCGGCTCCAGGCTGTACTCGCGTACTGGAAATGGCGGATCGTGCCGTTCGTCACCGGCCTGCTGCTGTGGCTGGCGCTGTGGTATGCGGCACTTGCCGGGGTGACCCAGTTGGCGCTGGTACGGCTCGAGCAGGAGCCAGATTTGTGTAGGCCGGAGCAGACCGTTGCGCAGATTTTCCCCATAAATCGCCCATGCAATGATACCGGCCGGTGGATCGACGCGGACAAGGCCTACGTGATCAAGATCGAAATGGTCGACGAGGCAGGCCAGCCGATTGTCACGTGGAAAGATGGTTCGGTGTCCGCCACCCCAGAGGGATGGACTTTCCCGGACAGTTCCGCCGTCGCTGCGCAGTCAGCTTCCGCAGGCACCGGGCATTTTGGATTATCTGCGCTCGAAGCCAGCAGCCTCTTCCTTCGCCGGGTGGTTACCGCCCCGCTCATGGCACCTGTTCTGGAACTGCGCGACAAGCCGCGTACCGGCCTGCTCCAGTGGGTTCTCGGCGATCCCGTCCACGTGATCCGACCCGAACTGACCCGCAGCAACGAGGCCAACGAACAGAACGTCTGGACCGGCCGCTTCAGAACACCCCCGAATCGCAAGGGCAGACTGTACTTTTTCGTCAACGATGCGGTCCTGCCGTTCGATTGTGGGGGAGCGAAGAGAGCGAAGAGCGCGGAGGCATCGTGCTGGACCGAACCCGGACGGTGGCGCATGCTTTCGATCGGCGGACGGTATCGCAACAACAGCGGGTACGCGCGCGTATCGATCGAGCCGGAACCCACTCCAAAGATGTGACTCCAGGGCATCGGCCCGGCTTGCACAACAAAGGCTGCACCGCGCGCGGACCGCGCCTTGCATCGCGCACCGCCATGCCCACCTATCCCCCGGGGCACCATCGCGCGCACCCCGCACCCTTGCCTCACGCGAACAAATCTGGAACAAACCAACCGCATGTCCGTCAATCAAATTGTCGTGCGCGGGGCGCGCGAGCATAATCTCAAGGGGTTCGACGTCGCGTTGCCGCGCGATTCGCTGATCGTGATCACCGGGCTGTCGGGCAGCGGCAAATCGAGCCTCGCGTTCGACACGATCTATGCCGAGGGCCAGCGGCGTTATGTCGAGAGCCTCTCGGCCTATGCCCGCCAGTTCCTCGAGATGATGCAGAAGCCCGATGTCGAGCATATCGACGGGCTCAGCCCCGCGATTAGCATTGAGCAGAAGACCACCAGCCGCAATCCGCGCTCCACCGTCGCGACGGTGACCGAGATTTACGACTACATGCGGCTGCTGTGGGCGCGGGTGGGCGTGCCGTACTCGCCCGCCACCGGCCTGCCGATCGAGGCGCAGACGGTCTCGACCATGGTCGATCGGGTGATGGCGCTGCCCGAGGGGACGCGGCTGTTCCTGCTCGCCCCGGTCGTGCGCGGGCGCAAGGGCGAATACCGCAAGGAGCTCGCCGAATGGCAGCGCGCCGGGTTCACCCGCGTCCGCATCGACGGCGAGATGTTCGAGATCGAGGACGCTCCCGCGCTCGACAAGAAGTTCAAGCACGACATCGAGGTGGTGGTCGACCGGATCGCGGTGCGCGCCAGCAAGGATGGCGTCGAGGGCGTCGAGACCCGGCTCGCGGACAGCTTCGAACAGGCTCTCAAGCTGGCCGACGGGCTGGCGTATGTCGATCTGGCGGATGGCACCGTCCCCGGCCGCGAGGATGAGGACGCGGGGCCAAATTTAACCGGCGGCGCGATGAAGGGCGCAGGCCTGCCCGCCAACCGCATCGTGTTCAGC
>JANMPV010000348.1:0-3420 GCA_031370045.1 Novosphingobium sp.
CCGGGCTGCGGTTTCACCAGCTTCTGGGCAACGTCGGGATCGATCCTGGCGTCGCCCCCGATGCGCCGGTCCACAACGGCGGCCCGGTCGAGATGCAGCGCGGCTTCGTCCTCCATTCGCCCGAATGGCGCTGCGAGGATACAATCCTGGTCGAGGATCAGTATGGCTTATCGGCGAGCCTGGACGCCCTGCGCGCGATCGCCCGCGGCGAAGGTCCGGCGCGCTGGGTGTTCGCGCTGGGCTATGCCGGGTGGGGGCCGGGGCAGTTGGATGGCGAAATGCAGCGCCACGGCTGGTACGCCGCGCAAGGCCACGACCGGATCGTGTTCGACACCCCCGCCGCAGTCCGCTGGACCGCAACGTGGAAGGCCGAAGGAATCGATCCGGCGCTGCTGGCGAACACGACCGGGCGGGCTTGAGTTTTCAAATCCTCCCTGAGCTTGCTCGGGGAGGGGGACCGCCATGCCGCTTGGCATGGTGGTGGAGGGGTTCTTGCGCCATTACCCCTCTGTCAGTCGGCAAGAAAGAAGCCGACTGCCACCTCCCCGAGACAAGCTCGGGGAGGATCTAGAAATTACCTCTTAACCTGGCACCCCTGCCCGCTCGCCTTGAGTTTGGCGCACAGGGCGTTGGCCGCCGCAACGTCACCCGCTACCGCCTGCAAGCGGAAGACGCGGCCGAATTCGGCCTGGCCCTCGACCACCCGGTGCTTGAATCCGGCCAGCGCATCGTGCCGCGCGGCAAGCGCCGACCAGCCCGTTTCGGCGTCCGCAGCCGAAGTATAGGCGGCCACTTGAACTCCAACCCCGCCACCCGTGGCGGCAGGCGCGGTGCTGGCCGTTGCGCTGGCGCTGGCCTTGGGCGCGGGCGCTGCAGAGGCGCTGGCAGGCGGTTTCGGCGTCGCTGTCGCGGCGGGCGGGCCGGCTGCGTTGAACCCGGGAGCGGGGGAGCTTTCCTCGCCCGCGATTGTGCCGCTGCGGGTCTCGCCTTGGGCGACTGCGTAGCTGGTGTCGCCGGTGCCCGCGAACTTCTTGCCGCCGGGGTTCTCGGGCGCGACCTTGTAGGGCCCCTCTTCGGCGCGGATCAGGCTGCCGTCGGCTTTGCCCGGGCCACGATGGCTGGAAAACCATACCGCCCCTACAATCATCGCGAGCGCAACCAGCCCGAGCATCACGAAGCCGATGATCCGCCCGCTGTCGAAGCCTTCGGGATCGATATCGTCGGCGGATTCGAGCCAGGGCAGGCGCTCGTCGCCGTCGCCCAGACCGAGCCGAGGCGGTGCGGCGGGGGCGAAGGCGTCGCCCTCGTCGCTGGCGTAACCGTCACCCTCGCCCTCATCGTCCCAGCGCGGCGGAACCGGGGTTCCGGCGGGCGGAATGGCATCCTCAGGCGGAAGATCGTCGCCGGTGAAGATCGATTTGCGTCCGCTTTTATCGTCGCCTGCCATGTGCCTAAAGCTCCTCGGCCGCTTCCACCCCGAGGATGGCGAGGCCGTTGCGGATTACCTGCCCGATTTGGGACACAAGGAAAAGTCTGGCGGCGGTTAGCTGACGGTCCTGTGTCACAATGAAGCGTTTGCCGGGGGAATCGTTGCCCACATTCCAGTGCGCGTGGAATCCTGCGGCAAGATCGTAGAGGAAGAACGCCACGCGGTGCGGTTCGCGTGCGGCGGCGGCGCTTTCGACCACGCGCGGGAACTGCGCCGCCAGCTTGACCAGCGCCAGCTCGTCCGTTTCGAGCCGATCGATCGCCGAAACATCGGGCATGATCCCTTCGACCGCACCCTTGCGCAGCGTGGAACGGACGCGGGCGTGGCAGTACTGGACGTAGAACACCGGGTTGTCCTTCGACGCCTCGACCACTTTGGCAAAGTCGAAGTCCATCTGCGCCTCGGGCTTGCGGGTCAGCATAGTAAAACGCACCACGTTCTTGCCCACCTCCTCGACGACGTCGGCCAAGGTGACGAAGTTGCCGCTGCGCTTGGACATTTTCACCGGCTCGCCGTTGCGCATGAGCTGAACCATCTGGACGATCTTGATCTCGAACGGCTTGGCTGTGTGGCCATCCGCCCCGGTCAAAGCGGCCACCGCTGCCCTGATCCGCTTGACCGTGCCGGCGTGGTCGGCGCCCCAGATATCGACCAGCGCGTCGGCGCTCTGGGCCTTCTGAAAGTGATACGCGAGGTCGGCGCCGAAGTAAGTCCAGCTCCCGTCGGACTTCCTGATCGGGCGGTCCTGGTCGTCGCCGAACTTCGTCGAGCGGAACAGCGGGAGGATCACCGGCTCCCAGTCCTCGTCCGGCGTTTTGCCCTTGGGCGCTTCGAGCACGCCGTCGTAGACGAGGTCGTGCGCGCGCAGCCAGGCTTCCGCGGCATCGGGCTTGCCCGCGGCCTGAAGCTCAGCCTCTGATGCGAAGACATCATGCTTGATGCCAAGTAAGGACAGATCGTGGCGAATGATTTTCATCATCGCTGCAACTGACGCCTTGCGAAAGTCGCCGAGCCATTCCGCCTCAGGCAGTGAAACAAACCTGTCGCCGTATAGTTGGGCCAATGCCTGACCGACCGGGACAAGGTAGTCGCCCGGATACAGCCCCTCAGGTACCTCGCCGACATCCTCGCCCAGCGCCTCGCGATAGCGCAAATGGACCGAGCGGGCGAGCACATCGACCTGCCCGCCGGCGTCGTTGACATAGTATTCGCGGATCACTGTGTGCCCCGCGGCCTCTAGCAAGCTGGCCAGCGCATCGCCGACGACCGCGCCGCGGCAGTGGCCCATGTGAATCGGTCCGGTCGGGTTGGTCGAGACGTATTCGACGTTGACCGTGGTCCCCGCACCCATGTCCGAGCGGCCATAGGCGTCGCCCGCCTCGGCAATCGCTCGCAGCTCGTCGCGCCACGCGGCATCGACCAGGCGCAAGTTGATGAAGCCGGGACCGGCAACTTCGGCGGCCTCAACCCCCGGCGCGGCGCGCAATTCGACCGCCAGCATCTCGGCCAGCGCGCGCGGGTTGGTGCCAGCCGGCTTGGCCAGGACCATCGCCGCGTTGGTCGAGAGATCGCCATGCGCAGGATCGCGCGGCGGCTCGCAGGTGATGTTCGCGCGGTTGAGCCCGCCGGGCAGCGATCCCGCCGCCTCGAGCCGGTCGAGCGCGGCGGCGATGTGGCCGGTGTAAGTGGCGAACAGATTGGCGGGGGTGTGGGTCATGGTGATGCCGGGCGGTTAGCGGGTTTCAACAAAGGTGCAAATCCTCCCCGAGCTTGCTCGGGGAGGTGGCAGTCGGCGCTTTTGCCGACTGACGGAGGGGTTCTTGCGCAATTACCCCTCCACCACCCTGCGGGCGGTCCCCCTCCCCATTTGCGCAAGAGCGAAAATAGGGAGGAACCTGGCATCCGCCTCCGCCTTCCCCACACCCCCGCCA
>JANMPV010000437.1:0-2067 GCA_031370045.1 Novosphingobium sp.
CTTCAACATCGGGGTGATCGCGTTTACGATCAATGCGCTGGGCGGAGGCAAGTAGTGATTGCTGCAATGCAGCATGAGGGCTAAAGGGGCCGCTCCATGGACATCACCAAAATCCCGGTCGGCGACAACCCGCCCGAAAGCCTGAACGTCATCATCGAAGTGCCCGTGGGCGGCGAACCGGTGAAGTACGAATTCGACAAGAAGTCGGGCGCGCTGTTCGTCGATCGCATCCTGCACACGCCGATGCGCTATCCCGCCAATTACGGCTTCGTGCCGCACACGCTTTCGCCCGATGGCGACCCGCTCGACGCGCTGGTGATCGCGCGCAGCCCGTTCATCCCCGGCTGCGTGGTCCGCGCCCGCCCGATCGGGGTGCTCAACCTCGAAGACGAGGCCGGCGGCGACGAAAAGCTGATCTGCGTGCCCGTCGACACCACCTTCCCGTACTATTCCGACATCGGCGAACGTCAGGACCTGCCTTCGATCGTGCTCCAGCAGATCGAGCACTTTTTCACCCACTACAAGGATCTCGAGCCCGAAAAGTGGGTCCGCGTCGGCAAGTGGGGCGACGCCGAAGATGCTCGGCGGATCGTGATCGAAGCGATCGAGCGGGCGAAAGTCTAGACGCGAGCGGCTAGCCGGGTCGGCGGGGTCGCTGTTTGGCCGAGATCGACTGGATGACGAGCTGCCCCCGGCGGCCTACGCTGAGCAGCGAACCTGCCCGTTTGCGAGTCTGGCGGATCAGATCGGCGATGTCCGGTCGGTCGAGATCGTCGGCGCCGCCCGCCAGCACGATGTGGCGCACTCTGGTGCCGTCGCCCTTGAGGGTGCGCCCGGGATCGTCGAGCGAAGCGCTGACGAACAGGCTCACCCAGCGCGGATAGACGGCTAGCGACAACATCGCGCTGCCCGGCTTGCCGTTTGGCGAAAAGGCCGTCGCCAGCGCGTTGTAGTTGTCGTAAACCAGCTCATCGTATTCCGGCAGAAGCGCGCGCAATTTCGCCAGCGATGCGCGCGCTGTGGTGGCTATCTCCGGCAGGAATTTGGCGAGGAACGCTTCGAGCTGCGCGTCGGTATCGGCCATAAGGCCAGGCTGCTCCCACCGCGCGGCAGCGTCAATCCCCCGCCACCATCATCCCGTCCACCCGCAGCGTCGGCACATCGATCCCGCGGTAGATTTCCAGGTCGTCCGCCGCGCTGAGGTGGGCGAACATGTCGAGCAGGTTGCCCGCTACGGTGATCCCCGCGACCGGACCGGCGAGCTGACCATTGACGATCCGCACCCCGCTGGCGCCGCGGCTGTAATCGCCGGTCACCCCGTTGACGCCCATGCCGATCAGTTCGGTGATGTAGACCCCGTCGGCGATGTCGCCGATCAGATTGGCGACGCTGACCGCGCCCGCCTCGATCACGACGTTGGCAGCGCTGACCCCGGGCGAGCCGCCGTGGCCGCGCACCGCGTGTCCGGTGGGCGCACGGCCAAGCTGGCGGGCGGACGCCGAATCCATCAGCCAGCCGGTGATCCGCCCGCCTTCCACCAGCGCGCGTGCTGCGGTCGGCAGCCCTTCGCCGTCGAACGGGCGCGAGCGCACCCCGCACGCGCGCGGTGCGGATCGTCGCGGATGGTAATGCCCCTGGCGAACACCTGCTCGCCCTCGCGGCCCAACAGGAAACTGGCCTTGCGCGCGATCGCCGCGCCGCTGATCGCGCCGAGCAGATGCCCGACCAACGATCCGCCGACGCGCGGCGAGAACACCACCGAGCGGGGTCCGCTGGCGAGCGGTTGCGGATCGAGCCGCGCCACTGCGCGCTGGCCTGCGAGCAGCCCAATCTCCTCGGGGCCGGGCAGGTCTGCGGCGTGGCGGGCGACGCGCCAGGCGTAGTCGCGCTGCATCCCCGCGCCCTCGCCCGCGATCACGCTGGCCAAAAGCGAATGGCTGGTGGCGGCGTATCCGCCACAGAACCCGCCGCTGGTGGCCAGCGCGACCACCGCCGCGCCGACGCTGGCACTGCCGCCCTCGCTGTTGGTCACGCCCGCTACCGCGCGCGCGGCATCCTCTGCCTCCG
>JANMPV010000454.1:0-2200 GCA_031370045.1 Novosphingobium sp.
GGAAAGCGGCGCGATCGACGTCATCGTCGGGACCCAGCTGGTGACCAAGGGCTATCACTTCCCCGAACTCACGCTGGTGGGCGTGGTCGATGCCGACCTTGGCCTCGAAGGCGGCGACTTGCGCGCGGCCGAGCGGACCTATCAGCAGATCGCGCAGGTTGCCGGACGCGCAGGACGTGCAGCGAAACCGGGCGAAGTCCTGATCCAGACCCGCCACCCCGAAGCCGCGGTCATCGCCGCGCTCGCCGCGGGCGACCGCGCGGCGTTCTACGATGCCGAGACCGAAGCCCGGCGCGAAGCGGGGGCACCGCCGTTCGGGCGCTGGGCCGCGATCATCGTGAGTTCCGAAGACGAAGCCGAGGCCCGCGATGCCGCGCGCGGGGTCGGCGGCGCCGCACCCAACCTCAACGATGTTCTCGTCCTCGGCCCCGCCCCCGCCCCGCTCTCGCTGCTGCGCGGGCGCTTTCGCTACCGCCTGCTGATCAACGCGCGCCGTTCGACCCAGTTGCAGGATATCATCCGCGAATGGCTCGCCCCCTTGCGCTTTCCGCCGGGGGTGCGCATCGCAGTCGATATCGATCCGTACAGTTTCGTTTGAGGAGACTCGCCCATGCTCACCGTCCACCACCTGCGCATTTCCCAATCCGAACGCATCGTCTGGCTGTGCGAGGAGCTGGGGCTCGATTACACGCTCAAGCTCTATGATCGCCGCGCCGACAACCGGCTCGCGCCCGACGATTACAAGGCGCTCCACCCGATGGGGATCGCACCGGTGATTGAGGACGACGGCCTGGTGCTGGGGGAAAGCGGGGCGATCATCGAATACATCGTCGCCAAACATGGCGGCGGGCGGCTGGTGCCGGGCAGCGACGACGCCGATTTCGCAGGCCACCTGTTCTGGTTCCACTTCGCCAACGGCACGATGATGACCAACGGCATGATGGCGATTGCGGCGACGCAGGCGGGCACAACCGAAATGCCTCCGTTCGTCGCCGACCGCACCCGCAAGGCTTGGGCGATGGCCGAACAGCGCCTCGGCGAGGCCGCGTTTTTCGGCGGACGGCAACTGACCACCGCAGACATTATGATGGGCTTCCAGCTTACCACCTCGCGCGCGTTCAACAACATGTCGATCGATGCGATGCCCAATATCAAGGCCTACCTGAAGAAGATCGGCGAGCGTCCTGCCTATCAGCGGGCAATGGCCAAGGCCGAACCGGGAATGCCGCCCAAGCTGGACTAAGCGCTGGCTGCGTGGCCGGATCGGTTCGCGGGGGTGACGGGTTGGAGCGGTTGGCCTAAGGGCAGCGCGATGTCCGCCCCACTCCCCCCCCGCCCCGGTGACCGCATCGCCAAACTGCTTGCCCGCGCCGGGATCGCCAGCCGCCGCGAGATCGAGCGGATGATTGCCGAAGGGCGCATCGCGCTCGACGGCAAAGTGCTTGAAACCCCGGCGACCGTGCTCACCAGCCTCAAGGGCGTGACTGTCGATGGCAACCCGGTCGCAGCGGCCGAACCGGCGCGGCTGTTCGCATTCAACAAGCCATCGGGGCTGATCACGGCCGAGCGCGATCCGGCTGGACGCCCCACGATCTACACCGCGCTGCGCAACGCAATGCCCGCGGGATCGCCGCGAGTCATGCCGGTCGGGCGGCTCGATTTCACCACCGAAGGGCTGCTGCTGCTAACCAACGACGGCGGGCTCAAGCGCGCGCTGGAACTGCCCGCCACCGGGGTCCCGCGGACCTATCGCGCGCGGGTGTTCGGCACGGTGACCCAGCCGATGCTCGATGACCTGATCTCCGGGGTGACGATCGAGGGCGTGCGCTATGGCAAGATCGAGGCCGATCTGGAGCGTGGCGCGGGGCTCAACCGCTGGATCGTGCTGACCCTGACTGAAGGCAAAAACCGCGAGGTGCGGCGCGTGCTCGAACATCTCGGGCTGCAAGTCAGCCGCCTGATCCGCGTTGGTTACGGCCCGTTTCATCTCGGCGATCTGCCGCGCGGGACGGCGGTGGAACTGCTGGCCAAGGACGTCGAGAACCTGGCCAAGAGCATCGGCGTGGAAGTGCTTACCGGCCCCCCTCGCAAGCCTCCAGTCAAAGCGGCGGCGCCCAAGCCGGTCAAGCCTGAGTCCAAGCCCGGCGCGCCCAAGCCCGATCAGCGCCCGTGGGGATCGCGGCGCGCCGATGGAAAATCC
>JANMPV010000056.1:0-10942 GCA_031370045.1 Novosphingobium sp.
CTCTTTACGGGGGTGTGTTCCACCATATCCGCAAAGTCCATCTCGTCCATCGTCGCCATGCCCCCACCGGGGTGACGCCGCGAAAGGTAACGCTGGAGCAGCTCGAACTGTTCCGCAGTCGACCACGGCTTGCACGCCGAAACCTCAAGGTCGGAATTGCGCTGGATAACCTTGCGCTGGGTGGCCGAGGGCACGAACTCGTGCGCCGCGACGCGAACCGAGACGCACGCCTGACAATCGAGGCACGACGGGCGGTAGGCGACGGTCTGCGAACGCCGGAAACCGATCCGCCCGAGCGCATCGTTGAGCGAATCCGCGTGCGGGCCCTTGAGCTCGGTGAACACCTTGCGCTCGCTCTTGCCCGGCAGATACGGGCACGGCGCGGGACTCGTCACGAAAAACCGGGGAAAGCGCACAGGGGCCGTCACGACTTCGGGGCATCCTTCCAACGGCGAGCCGGGGCTCAGCTCTGCGGCGACTATGGCCGAGCGCGGGTAATGGTGAAAGGGGCTTAACCACGAAACACGGTTAGCGGGCGATTATTTTGCAAAGCGGCGTGTGCGTCACCTCTTCAACCGCGGCATTCCGATGAAGTCGAACTTGCCGATCGCCAGACCCTGTGCGCGCAAAATGTCATAGGCGGTGGTGGCGTGGAAATAGAAGTTGGGCTGGGCGAAACTGAGCAGGAAGTTTTCGGCGGTGTAGGGCATCTTCCGGTCGCGGAATTCAAACCGCATGTCCTGGCCGATGAAGCCTTCGACTTCGGCCGGGTCGAGCCCGGCGAGGAAAGCATCAGCATCCGATAGTTTGGCCTTGAGACCTTCGAACGTGGTCGGCCAGGGTTCGAGGCTGGGCGAATAGACCCCCGCGCGCACGCCCTCGATCGCGCCGCGGGCATGCTCGGCCACCGCCTTCACCTGATACCCGAACGGCAGCATGGTTTCGATCAGCCGGGCTTCGACCAGCGCGGCATCGGGCTCACCCTTTTCGGCGCAGTGCGCAGCGGCCTTTTCGACCAGCGCGGAAACCGCGGCGATGATCTGGCGGTACGAGGGGATCGTGGCATCGTAGAGCGATAGGGTCATGAATGGTCCTCTTCGGTTTATTTCCCGTCACCCCGGGCTTGACCCGGGGTCCCGCTATTTCGAAGCGATGCAGACAAGCGGGACCCCGGGTCAAGCCCGGGATGACGAATTAGGCGGGGTGCAGCGCGATTGTTTCGTTCAGCTGAAACCGTGGGCGAGAAATTCCTCCGCGAGGCCCGCCAGCAAGGCGGCACCTTTGGGCATCACGCCTTCATCGAGCACCATCCGCGTCGAATGGAGCCCGCAGCAACTCGCCAGGTCCGCGCCTTCGTGCGCGACGCCGAGGAAGAACATCGCGCCGGGCACTTTTTCCAGCACATAGGCGAAGTCCTCCGCGCCCATGATCGGATCGCGCATCCGGTGGAATGCGTCGGCGCCGAACAGCGCGTTCGCGACCGTTTCGCCCAGCGTCACCGCGCGTTCGTCGCAGATGGTGACGGGAAAGCCCTCCTCGATCCGCACCGTGGCGGTCAGGCCGTGGGCGCCCGCGATGCCCTCGGCCAGCCGGGTGATCTCTGTCTTCAGCCGCGAGCGCGCCTTCGGGCTGAGTGTGCGCATCGTTCCATCGAGTTCACACGAATCGGGGATGACGTTGTTGGTCGTCCCCGAAACGATCTTGGCGACGGTCACCACCACCGCGTCGGCTGCATCGAAGCGGCGGGTGACCAGCGCCTGAAGCGCGGTGACGATCTCGCACGCCACCGGGATCGGGTCGAGTGTCTGGTGCGGCATCGAGGCATGCCCGCCGCGCCCGTTGACCACGATGATCAGGCGGTCGGCGGCGGCCAGCAGCGGTCCGCTGCGCCCCGCGATCAGCCCGCCCGGCCCGGTCGGCATCACATGCAGCGCGAATGCGGCGTCGGGCAGCGGGCCATTGTCACCCCCACCGAGCAACCCGTCGTCGATCATGAACCGCGCCCCGTGCCAGCCTTCCTCGCCCGGCTGGAACATGAAGTGGACTTTGCCTTCCAGAGTTTCCGCCCTTGCGCATAGCAGCTCCGCCGCCCCGGCGAGCATCGCGACGTGCGCGTCGTGGCCGCAGGCGTGCATCGCGCCGCTGACCGTGCTGGCAAACTCCAGCCCGGTCTCCTCGGGCATCGGCAGCGCATCCATGTCTCCGCGCAGCAGCACCGAGCGGCCGGGCTTGCCCGAATCCAGCGTCGCCATCAGCCCGGTGGTCGAAGGCCCCTCGCGCCAGGTCAGCGGCAGATGGGCGAGCGCGGCGCGGACCTTGTCGCGGGTCAGCGGGGTCATCAGCCCGATCTCGGGCTCAAGATGGATCGCCCGGCGCAGCGCGGTGAGCTTGTCGCCCAGCGCAGCGGCTGAGTCGGTAAGTGCGGGGCGGTCGAGAACAGTGGCCATGGCAATGATCCTACGCCTTCGCGCCCGCCTGTCGAGCCTCAGTTCAGGCCAGCTCCACCTGGCTCACCACATAACCCTTGGCGCGCAGGCCTTCGACCAGGCGGTCGAGCTGGTCCTTGTCGCGGGCTTCGCATTCGATGTCGGTGATCAGGCCCTTGGCGGGGAGCGTGGTGAAGATCCGCTGGTGGTAGATTTCGATGATGTTGACCTGGTGCTCGTCGAATTCGCGCATCACCTTGAACAAGGCGCCGGGGCGGTCCTGCAGGGTCAGACGGAGCCGCGCGAGACGGCCCGAGCGGGCGAGATCGCGCAGCAGGACGTTGGCGAGCAGGCGGGTGTCGATGTTGCCGCCGCACAGGACGATCCCGATCTTGCGCCCCTTGAACAGTTCGCGATGCGCCATCACCGCCGCCAGCCCCGCCGCGCCCGCGCCCTCGACCACGGTCTTTTCGATCTGGAGGAGCAGCGCCACCGCGCTTTCCAGCGCCGCCTCGTCGACCAGCACGAGGTCGTCGAGCAGATTGGCGAGCCAGGCGGAAGTCAGCTCGCCCGGCTCCTTGACCGCGATCCCCTCGGCCAGGGTATCCCCGCCGCACGGCAAGTGGGTGCCCTTGAGGCGGTTGTACATCGAGGGATACAGCGCCGCCTCGACCCCGATCAGGCCGATCGCCGGGTTGATCGCGCGCGCCACGGTGCCCATGCCCGAGGCCAGCCCACCGCCGCCCACCGGGATCGCCAGCATATCGAGTTCGGGGACATCCTCGAGCATCTCAAGCGCGACGGTGCCGGCCCCCGCGGCAACGTGCGGATCGTCGAACGGGTGGACGAAAGTCAGCCCCAGCTCGCCTTCGAGCTGGCGGGCGTGGGTTAGGCGTCGTCGAACGTCTCGCCTTCCAGCACCACGATTCCGCCGACGCTTTCGGTCTGCATCACCTTCACCGTCGGCGTGGTGCGCGGCATGACGATCGTCGCGGGGATGCCGAGCCGGGTCGCGTGATAGCTGAGCCCTTGCGCATGGTTGCCCGCCGATGCCGCGATCACACCGTGGCTGCGCTTCACCGGATCGAGCTGGAGCAGCGCGTTGAGCGCGCCGCGTTCCTTGTAGGCGGCGGTGAACTGGAGGTTTTCGAATTTCAGCCAAATGTCCGCCCCGCTGATCGCCGACAGCGTCTTGCTATACAGCGTGGGAGTGCGCACCACCTGCCCGGCAATCCGCCCGGCAGCGGCGCGAACGTCGGCGAGCGTCAGCGGCGTCGATTGGGCGGGAGAGCGGAGAGGCTGGTGCATGGCCGCGCGCCGTAGCCAAATCGACCGGGGTTGGGAACCGCTATCCGGCTCGCGAGCGCAGCGCCGGAACCAGCCGCGTCAGCAGCAGCACCGCAACCGCGGCGGCCAGGGTGTCGGTCGCCCAGTCGAACACGTCGCAATCGCGGTGCAGCGCGGGGATCGACTGGAGCACTTCGATGGCCGCGCCGAAGAACGACAACCGCTCGACGATCAGCCGCCGCGGTGCCTCCGGAAAGCCGAACAGCGCCAGCCCCGCGAGGACCGCAAACACAGCAAAATGCTGGACTTTGTCCAAATATGCGAAGACCGGCTCGAACGGGACGGCGGGGGCCAGCGCGGTCACCAACGCGACCAGGGTGGTGGCATAGAATGCCAGGCGGAAGGTGCGGGGATCGAGCAGACGGTTCATGGCCGCCCCGATAGGGGGCCAGCGCGCCCGGTCAAGCTGTGGCGAACCAAGACGGAGGGATTTGCGCGGCGCAAAAACGCGCTAAGACGAGTCCCATGACCGAACCGCTTAAAGTCTCGTTCCTCGGCCTTGGCGTGATGGGATCGCCGATGGCTCGCCACCTCGCCACCGCCGGCCACGCGCTGACGATCTACAATCGCTCGCCCGCCCGGGTCGAGCGCTGGCAGGCCGATCATCCCGGGCTGGTCGCGCGGGTTGCCACAACTCCCGCTGAAGCCGCCGAAGATGCCGATGCGGTCATCACCTGCGTCGGCAACGACGACGATCTGGCCGGGGTCGTGCTCGGCCATGCGGGGGTGTTCTCCACGTTGCGCCGCGGCGGGGTGTTCATCGATCACACCACGGTATCGGCCAAGATCGCGCGCCAGATCGCGGTCGAGGGGCGCGACAAGGAAATCCTGTGCGTCGATGCGCCGGTCAGCGGCGGGCAGGCGGGCGCGGAAAAGGGCAAGCTTTCGATCATGTGCGGTGGCAACGCCAAGGCAATCGCGGCGGCGCGCCCGGTGATGGAAGCCTATGCCGCGCGGATCGTCCACGTCGGCAAGGCCGGGGCCGGACAATCGACCAAGATGGTCGACCAGATCTGCATCGGCGCGGTGGTTGCCGGGCTCGCCGAGGCGGTGCGGTTTGCCCAGGCCGCACGGCTCGACATGGACAAAGTCTATGACGCCATATCGGGCGGCGGCGCCCAAAGCTGGCAGATGGACAACCGCTGGTCGACGATGGTCGAAGGCCGCTTCGACTTTGGTTTTGCGATCGACTGGATGCGCAAGGATCTGGGTCTGGCGCTCGATGAAGCGCGCAATCTGGGCGCGTCGGTGCCGGTGGCGGCGCTGGTCGATCAGTTCTTCTCCGATGTTCAGGGCTTGGGGGGCGGTCGCGACGATACCAGCGCGCTGATCAAGCGCCTGCCGCGAAAGGGTAGCGCAACGTGAGGCTTCGCTTGGTGACTGTCGCTGCGGTAGCGTTGCTCGCCGCAGCTCCCGCTCGCGCCGATACCATGGTCATCAACGTCAACGGCGTGACAATCGATGAGCAGGGCCAGCCGCAGCGCTTTGGCGCGCTCCAGTTCGGGCCCGACGGCAAGATCAAGGCGGTGTTTCAGTCGAAAGACAAGCGCCCCAAGACCGAATACCAGATCGACGGCAAGGGCCGCACGATGATCCCCGGGCTGATCGACGCGCACCTTCATGTGATGCAAGTCGGATTCGCCGCGCTGACGCTCGATCTGTCGGAGACGAAATCGCTGGGTGAGGCGCAGGCGAAAATCCGCGCCTATGCCGCCGCGCACCCCGATCGCGCGTGGATCACCGGGCGCGGCTGGAACCAGGAGGCGTGGGGGCTGCGTGACGAGGCGGGCAGGGGGCGCTTTCCCACCGCCGCCGAACTCGACGCCGCGGTGCCCGGTCGACCGGTGTGGCTCGAGCGGGTCGATGGCCATGCTGGCTGGGCCAACAGCGCGGCACTCACCGCTGCCGGGGTTAGCGCGGCTTCGAAAGATCCCGCAGGCGGGCGGATCGAGCGGCTCGCCGGGGGCAGGCCGGCGGGCGTGCTGGTCGACGATGCGGCGCAATTGGTCGAACGCGCGGTGCCGCCGCCGCGCGCGGATGATCGCGACCTCGCCTTCGACACCGCGCAGCGCCTGTTGCTCGCGCGCGGGCTGACCGCGGTCGCCGACATGGGCACGAGCATCGAAGACTGGCAGACTTTCCGCCGTTCAGGCGACCTGGGGCGGCTGCGGCTGCGGGTGATGTCCTATGCGTTGGGGATCGAGGCCATGGCACTGATTGGCGGGCCGGGGCCGACGCCGTGGCTTTACGATGACCGGCTCCGCATGGGTGGCCTCAAGCTTTATGCCGATGGTGCGCTGGGCTCGCGCGGGGCGCTGCTCAAGGCGCCCTATGCCGATGCGCCACAGACCCGCGGGATCGCGCGGACCGGTGAGACCCAACTCAAGAACCTGATGAGCCGCGCGGCGATGGATAACTTCCAGGTTGCGGTCCACGCGATCGGCGATGCCGCCAACGCCGAAGTGCTCGATGCGATCGAGGATTTGAACGCGACCTACAAGGGCGACCGGCGGTGGCGGATCGAGCATGCCCAGATCGTCGATCCGCTCGATATCCCGCGCTTCGGCAAACTGGGGGTGATTGCCTCGATGCAGCCGATCCACCAGGTTTCCGACCGGACGATGGCGGAGGCCCGCTTGGGTCCGGCGCGGCTGACCGGGGCTTATGCCTGGAAGAGCCTGGCCGCGGGCGGAGCGCGGCTGGCGTTCGGATCGGATGCGCCGGTCGAACTGCCCGATCCGTTCGCCGGGATGGCCGCAGCACTGACCCGCGAGGACGCTGCCGGGCAGCCGTTCGGCGGGTGGCAGCCGCAGGAACGGATCGATCGCGCCGCCGCGCTGGCGGGCTATACCAGCGGCGCGGCATGGGCCGGATTCGCCGAGCGCAAGTTCGGGCGGCTGGTGCCAGGGTTGCGCGCCGATTTCGTGCTGATCGACGTGGACCCGCTGCTCGCGGCGCCTGCCGCACTGCGCAAGGCGCGTGTGCTTGAGACCTGGATCGGGGGCGAGAAGGTGTTTGAGGCGCCGCGATTGCGCGATGACGAAAGTCGCAGATAGTTGCCGCAATGCAACAATCGATAAAAACTTCCCCGGAAGCGGCGACTTGCGGAACCGTTTGGCAGTTCATGGTTTGGAAGGATGTCCAGCTCTAGGGGATTTTCCGGCTGGACATGAATGGGGTCCTGCCTGATATGTCGATTGTCGGATCGGAGTACTCTACTTCGGCAAAGAAGTTTCCTCGAAATCCGGCACCAGAGGGTGGTTGGACGGACGGGGTTCATGTGATTGGCTTGCGCCAGACTGCCGATGGCGCTAAGCGATTAATCGAATTAAGCTCAAAGGAGACGTC
This sequence comes from Novosphingobium sp., assembly GCA_031370045.1. Classification (GTDB taxonomy): domain Bacteria; phylum Pseudomonadota; class Alphaproteobacteria; order Sphingomonadales; family Sphingomonadaceae; genus Novosphingobium. The sequence continues at coordinate 7,122 of JANMPV010000056.1, forward strand.
TCAATGAATTTCCGTAATTTGGTTGCCGCTGTAGCAACCCTGACGCTGACCGCGGTTCCCGCCATGGCACAGGCCGTCGATCGCGCCGCTGCGCCGGTTGCCGAAGCCAGCCAGATGGGTGGTTCGTCGACTCTCCTGCTGCTCATCGCAGTCGTCCTGATGGGCGCCGGGATTTACTTCCTGGTCGATAACAACAACAACACGCCCGACAGCCCGTAAGCTTCGGCTGCTTCGAGCGGAATTCGAAAGAGCGGGGTTTCGGCCCCGCTTTTTTGTTGTGCGCGGCGTGCGGCCCCATCGTTAGGCACAACCTGATCCACCCGCTCTGGGAGCGGGGGACCGCGAAGCGGTGGAGGGGGCGAACAAAGCAGCACGCAGTAGCGTTCAGCCGCTACCCTTCGGACTGCCACCTTCCCCAGAGGGGGAGTATCTGAGAAGAAGGATTGAGTACGTTTGTCGCGCTCATCCCTACCCCACCCAGCGCCAGATACCCGCCGGAACGTAAGCCAGCCAGATGTGCGCCCAGGTGATCGCCAGCCACAGCGCGATCGCCACCGCCCACAGGCCCAGGCCGATACCCGGCAGCGCGGATAGCTGTGGCCAATAGCTGGTCTTGTTCTCCCACGCGCGCCAGCCGTCGCCCATCAGCACCTGCTTTTTGCGGTCCTGCAAATGCGCGCCAACCAGCGCGAGGAATCCGATCGCGCCTGCCAGAAGCAGCGTCCTCGCCGTCGGTGCGACCAGGATGTGAGCAAGTGCCCACAGCGCAAAGCCCCACATCATCGGATGGCGGGTGACCCGGAAGACGTGTTCGGGACGCTTGCTCGCCAGCCCTTGTCCGGCGCGCGGATCGGGCAGCGCCGGATTGCCGCGCAGACTGCCCAGGAACAGCGCCAGCGCGACGATCGACAGCAGGCTCGCGACAATCCAATGCGCCTCGCCGCTGCCGTTCCACAACGGCATGCCGCGCCGCGGCATCGAGACGAACGCCCAGATCATCCACCCGAAGGTGGCGAGGCCGACCAGCGAATAGACTCCGGCAAAGCCCTTTTCGCCGACCACGCTCACCAGCGGCGCGCGCAGCGGATGCGACAGCGCGAAATGGGTGCCGACGAAGGTGACGCTGGCGGCGATCAGATTGACGAGCGCGGAGTCCATGGCTGTGTTGCTCCCTGTTGCCGCGCAGCCTCTACCAATCGTAGGCCTTGGGCAAGCTGCCTTCGCCGGGCGTCTTGTAGCGGTCGCGCAGGCGGGTCTGGTGGTTGACCAATGGCTGGGCAACGCCGTCGATATAAACCGCAACTACCCCCGAGGTGCCTTCCAGCGGATCGCCGTCCCAGATCACCACGTCGCCCGTGCGCCCGGGTTTCAGGCTGCCGAACTGCTCGCCCATGCCCATGATCTCGGCCGGGACCGAACTGATCGCGGCGAATGCCTTGCCCCAGCTCAACCCCGTCGCTCCCGGTAGCCGGGTCAGCGCGACGAGGTTGCCGGCGTATTGCGGGGCATAACGCGGCTGGTCGCCGAATGCGCCGAGCGCGACCTTGACCCCGGCCGCGACCATTCTTCCGACGTTCGACTGGGTCGAGGCGAGTTGTTCGAACATGACGGGCAGGTCGGTCAGCGGGGTCGCCACCACCGGCACCCCCGCCGAGGCAATCTCGCGCGCTGCCAGCCAGCCTTCGCCGCATCCCACCAGCACCAGCCGCAGCCGTGGAAACTCGCTGCGCAACGCCAGAACGGCGCGGATGTCCGATACGCGCTCGACATGGACGTAAAGCGGCTGGGTGCCGTTCACGACCGGGGTCAGCGCGGCGGCATCGAACCGGGTGAGCAGAACGCTGTCGTCGCGTTCGGTGCGCGCTTCGGACAGCCGCGGATCGAGCGGGATATCATCGCCCTGCGTGGCGGGTGCGGCACCGCGGCGCCCGGTCAGCGGGGTGCGAGCCGCGAAATCGCGCGCCTCGCGCAGCGCGTTGCGGAACAGCGCCTGGGCCGAGACCCGGCTGCCCCCCGCAAGCTTTGCGCCGCTTTCGCCCAGCTCGACATACTGAAACGCGCGCGGGCGGGTGACCGCTTGAGGGTCCGCCCCCAGATCGATGAACGCGCCTTGCCCGGCGAAGATGCTGGTGCTGCCCGCAGGGGTCACCGCGGCGCGGGTGACCCCGCCAGCGCGGCTGACCTGGATGTGCTGGGCCTGCGGGTTGATCGCGGGGGCTATGTCGAGCGCGGCGTTGAACGGCGAGCCTTTGGCGCTGGTGTCGTTGCTTTCCTCGACCCCCTCGACGTCGAACAGCCCGAGATCGGTCACCGCGACGACCAGCCCCGGCGTGACCCAGCGGCCCGCCGCGTCGATAACGGTCATGCCCGCCGGCACCGCAACGCCCGCACCGGCGGCAACGATTTTGCCGCCGCGAACCACCACCGTGCCCCCACGGATCGGCTCGCCGCCATCGCCGACGACCACCGTCGCATTGGTGATGACCATGTCTTGGGCGTGGGCCGACGCGGCGAGGGCGATTGCCGCAATCGCGCCGGATACGAGGAGCCGCTTCACTTGACGTCTCCTTCGCCGGGCTGGCCCAGTTCGAAATCGCTGACCGCGCGGCGCTTGGGATCGTCGGCGTCGAACAGCAGCGCGCCATCGACCCAGACCTTTTCGGGCCGAGTGTAGACCGACAGCGGGTTGCCGTTCCACAGCACCACATCGGCCATCTTTCCGGTCGCCAGACTGCCGGTTTGCTTGTCGATCCCCAGCGCCTTGGCGGGGTTGAGCGTCAGCCACTCGATCACCACCTCGTCGGGGATCGCGATGCCCATCCGCCGCCCGTCGCCCTGCGCCTTGGCGGCTTCCTGGTTGAGCCGCTGGATGCCGTTGGCGTCGTCCGAATGGATGATCACGCACGCGCCGCCGTTCTGGAGCAGCGCGGCGTTTTCGGGAATTCCGTCGTAGCTTTCCATCTTGAAGCCCCACCAGTCGGCCCAGACCGCCGAGCACACGCCACTGGCCTTGAGCAGATCGGCGATCTTGTAGCTTTCGACCGCGTGGTGGAATGCGGTGACCTTGTAGCCGAACTCCTTGGCCATATCGAGCACCAGCGCCATCTCGTCGGCGCGGTAGCAGTGGTTGTGGACCAGGATATCGCCGTCGAGCACGCCCGCGAGCGTTTCCATCCCGAGATCGCGCGTCTCGAGCTTGCCGGCGTCGCGCTTGCGGCGGTATTCGGTGGCCTTGATCCAGGTCGCGCGGTTGACCGCGAAGTTGCCCATCCGGGTAGAGGGGATGCGGTTTTTGGCACCATAGACGCGCTTGGGGTTCTCGCCGCAGGCCATTTTCAAGCCATAGGGCGCACCGGGAAACTTCATGCCCTGCACCGTCCGGCTGGGCACGTTCTTGAGCATTACCGAGCGCCCGCCCATCAGGTTGGCCGATCCGGGTAGGATTTGCAGCGCGGTGATCCCGCCGTTGGCCATCGCCCGGGTGAAGCCGGGGTCCTGCGGCCACACCGAATGTTCGGCCCACACGTTGGGCGTGGTCGGGTCGGTCGCCTCGTTGCCATCCGAATTGGCCTGAACGCCGGGGCTGGGATAGTCGCCGAGGTGGCTGTGAATGTCGATGATCCCGGGGGTGACGAACTTGCCGGTGCCGTCGATCACCACCGCGCCGTCAGGGATGGGGAATTGCTCGTCCGCGGCCAGCACCTTGAGCACCTTGCCGTCTTTGAGGATCACCCCGCCGTGTTCGATCCTGCCGCCCGCGCCATCCAGGATCGTCGCCGAATGGATCAGCACGGGCTGCCCCGGATAGGGTTTGTAGGTGC
>JANMPV010000443.1:0-1610 GCA_031370045.1 Novosphingobium sp.
GAAACTTCGCGCTGGCCGCGGCGCGGGCGCTGGTGGAATACGAAAGCGATCCCGAAAAGCTGGCCCGCCGGGCGATGCAGGTTGCGTCCGAAGTGTGCGTGTTCACCAACGATCGGGTGACGCTGGAAACCATCGAATAGCCATGAAAGACAACCTTACCCCCCAAGCCATCGTCGCCGCGCTCGACGAGCATATCGTCGGGCAGGCCGATGCCAAGCGCGCAGTCGCGGTCGCCTTGCGCAACCGCTGGCGGCGGCAAAAGCTCAGCCCCGAATTGCGCGACGAGGTCACGCCCAAGAACATCCTGATGATCGGTCCGACGGGTTGCGGGAAAACCGAGATCAGCCGCCGCCTGGCCAAGCTGGCCGAGGCGCCGTTCGTCAAGGTCGAGGCGACCAAGTTCACCGAAGTCGGCTATGTCGGGCGCGATGTCGAGCAGATCGCGCGCGACCTGGTCGAAGAGGCGATCCGGCTCGAAAAGGAGCGTCGCCGCGAGGCGGTGCGCGAGGCTGCCTCGACTGCGGCGATGGACCGCCTGCTCAAGGCGCTGGTCGGCGATGGCGCGTCCGAAGCGACCCGCGAAAGCTTTCGCCAGCGGATCGTCGAGAACGCGATGAACGACGTCGAAGTTGAAATCGAGGTCGAGGATTCGCCGCAGATGCCGTTCGAGCTGCCCGGGATGGGCGGCAACGTGGGGATGATCAACCTGTCGGACATGATGGCCAAGGCGATGGGCAAGGGCACCACCAAGCGGCGCAAATTGCGCGTGCCCGAGGCGTGGGACAAGCTGGTCGACGAGGAAGCCGAAAAGCGCCTGGACCAGGACGATGTCGCCCGCGTCGCGCTGGCCAACGCCGAGACCAACGGAATCGTGTTCCTCGACGAGATCGACAAGATCGCGGTTTCGGACGTGCGCGGCGGATCGGTCAGCCGCGAGGGCGTCCAGCGCGATCTGCTGCCGCTGATCGAGGGCACCACCGTGGCCACCAAGTACGGCCCGATGAAAACCGACCACGTGCTGTTCATCGCCAGCGGCGCGTTCCACGTCGCCAAGCCCAGCGATCTGCTGCCCGAACTCCAGGGCCGCCTGCCGATCCGGGTCGAGCTGGCCGCGCTGACCGAGGAAGACTTCGTCCGCATCCTCTCGTCGACCCGCGCCAACCTGGTCGAACAATACCGCGCGCTGCTCGCCACCGAAGGCGTGACCCTGGAGATCGGCGAAGACGCCATCCGCGAAGTCGCCGCGATCGCCGCGCAGGTCAACGAGGCGGTCGAGAACATCGGAGCGCGGCGCTTGCAGACGGTGATGGAAAAGCTGCTCGAGGAAGTCAGCTTCGAAGCCGAAGACCGCCAGGGCGAAACCTTGGCAATCGACCAGGCTTACGTGCGCGAACGCCTGGCAGCGCTGGCCAAGGACAGCGATCTGAGCCGGTATATTCTGTAAACCGGGTTATTGAGGGTGGTGGACACACTTGGGCTCGAACCAAGGACCCGCTGATTAAGAGTCAGCTGCTCTACCAACTGAGCTATGCGTCCGTATCGCTGGCACTTGTGGGCACCGCTGCGAAGGCGTGGCGTATAGCGGCTCGGCCACGCTGTGCAACCCCTAA
>JANMPV010000503.1:0-4346 GCA_031370045.1 Novosphingobium sp.
CCGAGGGGCTCCACACGTTGTATGTTTCGCCGCTGAAAGCGCTGGCGCACGATGTGCAGCGCAACCTGCTGACCCCGATCGAGGACATCGGGCTGCCGATCCGCGTCGAAACCCGCAGCGGCGATACCCCGTCGGACCGCAAGGCGCGCCAGCGGGTGCGGCCGCCGCATATCCTGCTGACCACGCCCGAATCGTTGTCGCTGCTGCTCAGCTATCCCGAATCCACGACGCTGTTTGCCACGCTTCAGCGGGTGGTGATCGACGAGGTCCACGCCTTCGCCACCGGCAAGCGCGGCGATCTGCTGGCGCTGGCGCTGACCCGGCTCCAGGCGATCGCCCCGGCCATGCGCCGCGCCGCTCTGTCGGCGACAGTGGCCGATCCCGAGGGGTTTCGTGCGTGGCTGGCGCCCTGGGGTGAAATCGACGGCGTGGCGCTGGTCGAGGGCGAGCCCGGCGCTCCGCCCGAGGTCGAGGTGCTGCTGCCCGAAGACGCCCGCGTGCCGTGGGGCGGGCACGCCGCAGCGTGGGCAGTGCCGCAGCTCTACCAGGCGATTCGCGCCAACCGCACAACCTTGATCTTCACCAACACGCGGTTCCTGGCCGAGTACATCTTCCAGCTGTTGTGGGACATCAACGACGATCACCTGCCGATCGGCATTCACCATGGCAGCCTCTCGCGCGAGGCGCGGCGCAAGATCGAAGGGGCGATGGCGCGCGGCGAACTGCGCGCGCTGGTCGCCACCTCCAGCCTCGATCTGGGGGTCGACTGGGGCGACATCGATCTGGTTGTCCAGATGGGCGCGCCCAAGGGCTCGAGCCGCCTGCTCCAGCGGATCGGGCGCGCCAACCACCGACTCGATTCTGCCAGCCGCGCGCTGCTCGTTCCGGGTAACCGGTTCGAGTTTCTCGAGGCCACCGCGGCCAAGGATGCGGTCGATCAGGGCCAGCGCGATGGCGAAGACTTCCGCCCCGGCGGGCTCGACGTGCTCGCGCAACACATCATGGCGCGGGCCTGCGCCGGGCCGTTCGACGAGGCAGAATTCCTCGCCGAAGTGCGCTCGTCGCTATCCTATACCTGGGTCGACGAGGCGGCGTGGCAGCGGTTGCTGAACTTCGTTGCGACCGGAGGTTATGCGCTCAAGGCCTATGACCGGTTCAGGCGGATCGTGCAGGGGCCGGACGGGTGCTGGCGGCTGACCCACCCCGAGCACGCCGCGCGCCACCGCCTCAACGCCGGGATCATCATCGACAGCGAAATGATCGAGATTCGCTTTCGGAACGGCCGCTCGCTGGGGCGAGTGGAGGAGCAATTCGCCGCCAGCTTGCGCATCGGCGACACCTTTCGCTTTGCCGGGATGGACCTCGAGGTCGAGGGTCTGCGCGATCTCGAACTGATCGTGCGCGCCGCCAAACGCTCCGCCACGATCCCCAGTTACATGGGCGCACGGATGCCGCTGACCACGCACCTGGCCGAGCGGGTGCGCGAAATGATCGTCGATCGCCCGGGGTGGGCGCGGTTTCCCGACGACGTGCGCGAATGGCTCGAGGTGCAGGACTGGCGCAGCCGCCTGCCCGGCCCCGGCGAATTGCTGGTCGAAAGCTTTGCTCACGCCAGGCGCGAATACACCGTGTTTTACACTTTCGAAGGGTGGAACGCGAACCAGGCGCTGGGGATGCTGATCACCCGGAGGATGGAGGACCGCGGTCTCTCGCCGCTGGGGTTCGTCGCCAACGATTATTCACTGGCGGTGTGGGGGCTGAAGCCCGTAGTCGAACCGGCGGCACTGCTATCCCCTGACATCCTCACCCATGAATTCGTCGAATGGGTCCAGGACAGCTATCTGCTGCGCCGCGCCTTCCGCGAGGTGGCGGTGATCGCCGGGCTGGTCGAGCGCCAGCACCCCGGAAAACGCAAGAGCGGCAAGCAGGTCACCTTCTCGACCGACCTGATCTACGATGTCCTGCGCAAGTACGAGCCCGACCACGTCCTGATCGAGGCCGCCTGGGCCGATGCCCGCACCCGGATGACCGACGTCGGCCGCCTCGGCGACCTGCTCGACCGTGCCGCTAGTCAGTTGGTCCACGTCGAGCTCGACCGGGTCAGCCCGATGGCGGTGCCGGTGATGGTGATGATCGGCCGCGAGAACCTGCCCTCGGGCGCCGCCGACGACGACCTGCTGCTCGAGGCAGAGAGCCTCGCGGGGATGGCGATGCGGGGCGAGGCCGACCGAGAACCCAGCGACTGACGGATCAATCAAAAAGGGGCGGATTACTCCGCCCCTTCTTGGTGATTGCTGGGCTAAAACTTATGCTATCAGCCGCCCGCCTTGCCGAAGTTGGCGAACTTCTCGTTGCCGACGAAGCCGAACTTGGTGACGCCCGATTCCTTGATGATCTTGAGCAGCAAGTTGGCAATGTTGTAGCTCGCGTATTCCTCGGGTTCGAACTGCAGCTCGGGTTCGACCGGCAGCTTGCGGGTCTCGGCGAGCAGCGTGACCAGCTGGCCCTGTGCGGTCGGTGCGCCGTTCCACAGAATCACGTTAGTTTGGGTCAGGACCAGCTTGTTCATGATCGGATCGATCACCTGGGTCTGGTCGAGCGGCTGCGCCGACGGCAGATCGATGCTGACTGCGTGGGTCGCCACCGGAACAGTGATGATGAACATGATGAGGAGCACGAGCATGACGTCGATCAGCGGCGTCGTGTTCATTTCCATCATCGGTGAGCCGTCGTCCTTGCCGCCGCTCATTGCCATGGTGTGGTACTCCTGTTGGTCGGGCCAGCGGGCTGGATCAGCCGTTCGGCCGAATTAGCCGTTGGGCCGAATTAGCCGTTGGGGTCGACCGGGTTGGCAATGAAACCGACCCGCGGATAACCCGAGATCTGGACGTTGTAGATCGCCCCGGCGACGCACCTCCACGGCACATTGATGTCGCCGCGGATGTGGACTTCGGGGATCTTGTCGGGAGCGATGTTCTCCGCCCCGCCCTCGCGCTTGACGATCGCGTCAAGCCGCTCGAACGCCTTCTTCTGCAGCTCGCTGCTATCGACCGGGGTGACGTTGTTAAAATAGACCCGGCACTCACCGCCGCGCGCCGAGCCTTCGTAACCAGGCTCCTTGGGACTGCGCCCGGCGTTGTCGGTCGATACCACCGAGAGCAGAAGGTTCTCGACTTTCTCGTCGGATTCTTCCGAAGCAAGGATCGGAAGTTTGAGTTTCTCGATCTGCTGGATCGCGACCGGAATCGCGATGAGGAAGATGATCAGAAGCACCAGCATCACGTCGACCAGCGGCGTGGTGTTGATGTCCGACATCGGTGTTTCCGCACCGCCGGCAGGGCCTACCGAAACTGCCATGCTGTTACATCCTGTTCTTTCCCGACCCGACCGGGTGGGACTTGCGGTCCCGGCCCGGCGGGCCCGCCGCACGAAGCGGCTGCATGCTGCATCCTGGACCGGCCAGCGCGTGGCGCCGGCCGGTCAGCGTATCGCTTACTGCTTGGGCGCGGAAGGTGCCGCAGCCTTGGCCGGGGCAGCGGTAGTCGCTGGACGAACCGCACCCTTCGAGTTGATGTTGGCTAGCACGTCGGTCGAGAACCCGCTCAGGTGCTCGGCAATGCGCTTATTGCGGGCCTGGAGGTAGTTGTAGGCGAGCACCGCCGGAACCGCAACAAGCAGGCCGAGCGCGGTCATGATCAGCGCCTCGCCGACCGGACCCGCGACTTTGTCGATCGAGGCTGAACCGGCGATGCCGATCGCGATCAGCGCGCGGTAGATGCCGACAACGGTCCCGAACAGACCGATGAACGGCGAGGTCGCACCCACGGTTGCGAGGAACGGCAGACCGCCAGCCAGCCGCGCATTGATCGAAGCCTCTGAGCGGGCGAGCGAACCATGCAGCCAGTCGTGGGCCTCCATCGAATCGGTCATCTTGCCGTGCTGGTCTTCGGCGGCGAGGCCGTCATCGACGATCTGGCGAAACGCGCTGTTCTTGTCGAGCTTGTTGGCACCTTCACGCAGGCTGTTGGCGCGCCAGAAGTTGGTACGCACGTCGCGCGTCTGGTTCATAATCTTCTGCTGTTCGAAGAACTTGGTGAACAGGATGTAGAACGAGCCGAACGACATGATGCCGAGGATCGAGACCGTGGCATAGGCGATGAAGCCGCCCTGCTGGAGCGCTTCGGCGAAACCAAACTTGTTCTGCGGCGTCGCCGCGGCCCCGGCCGCGGCAAGGATGTTGATAAGCATGCGGGTCTTCCTCTCAAACAATACTGATAAAGCTGGTATTCAAACCACGACCGCGACCTCCGCCTTGCGACGAGGGCGGCACTCGCGGCGTCAATTAA
>JANMPV010000537.1:0-2862 GCA_031370045.1 Novosphingobium sp.
GCGGGCGTTGGTCGCTGTCTTGCGCTTGATTTCGCGCTCGGCCTTGCGCCGCAGGCGCTCGTCCATCCGCTCCATCACGTGGGCGAGCAGCGCCTTGCCGCGGTCCATGTTGTCGGCGAGGAAATGATCGAAGTGGTCGCGCACCGCGTTTTCGACCAGCCGCGCGGCCTCGGGGCTGGTCAGGCGGTCCTTGGTCTGGCTCTGGAACTGGGGCTCGCGGACGAACAGCGAAAGCATGATCTCGCTGCCGGTGACGATATCCTCGGGCGCGACGTCCTTGGCTTTTTTCTGGCCGACAAGATCGGCGAAGGCCTTGATCCCCTTGGTCAGCGCGGCGCGCAGGCCCTGTTCGTGGGTGCCGCCATCGGGGGTCGGGATGGTGTTGCAATACCAGCTATAGGCGCCGTCGGACCACAGCGGCCAGGCGATCGCCCACTCGACCCGGCCTGCGGCCTCGCCGGGAAATTCGTGGCTGCCGCTGAACGCCCTGGTGGTCACGCATTCGCGCGCGCCGACCTGCTCGGCGAGATGATCGGCCAGCCCGCCGGGGAACTGGAACACCGCCTCGGCCGGGGTATCGTCGGCGATCAGCAAGGGCGTACATTTCCAGCGGATCTCGACGCCCGCAAACAGATAGGCCTTGGAGCGGGCGAGGCGGAACAGGCGGGCGGGCTTAAATTTGGCATCTTCGCCGAAGATCTCGACATCGGGGGTGAAGGCCACGGTGGTGCCGCGGCGGTTGGGGGTGGCACCGAGCCGTTGCAGCGGGCCGAGCGGCAAGCCTCGACCGAATTCCTGCGCGAACAGTTCGCGATTGCGCGCGACCTCGACGCGGGTGTGGCTCGACAGCGCGTTGACCACGCTGACCCCGACGCCGTGCAGGCCGCCGCTGGTGGCATAGGCCTTGCCCGAGAACTTGCCCCCCGAATGGAGCGTAGTAAGAATCACTTCGAGCGCCGATTTGCCGGGAAATTTGGCGTGCTCGTCCACCGGGATGCCGCGACCGTTGTCGCTGATGGTCAGGCGGTTGCCGGGTTCGAGCGTCACTTCGATGCGGCTGGCGTGGCCCGCCACCGCCTCGTCCATTGCGTTGTCGAGCACTTCGGCGGCGAGGTGGTGGAGCGCGCGCTCATCGATCCCGCCGACATACATCCCCGGTCGACGGCGGACCGGCTCAAGCCCCTCGAGAACCTCGATCGCGCCGCTGTCGTAATCGGTGCCGGTGCCGGCGGGAAGTTTATCGAACAGGTCTTTGGCCATGCTCAGCGGCTAGTGCTGCGGACGCCCTTCGACAAGCTCAGGACGAGCGGATGTTTGGGACAACCCTGAAACTCCGCGCCTGCATGGAAACCATCTCCGCTCCTGCTGAGCTTGTCGAAGCACCATCAGTTACCAAAGCGACTTGGAGCCGGGGCCACGACCCCCGCACCCACTTCGCGCACTTCCCAGGAACGCTCGACCACGTTGTCGGGATCGAACCGGAATGCCCCGTCGAGCCCGATGAAGCCGCCACGGTCCGCCAGTTTGCGGGTGGGGAACAGCGTTCCCGGCTTCCAATCGCGCGCGACGTTGAGCGTCAGCAGCACGCCGTCGTAGCCTAGCGTGGCGATGCGAAAGGGCGAGGTGCCGAACCGCGCCTTGTAGCTGGAAACGAACTTGGCATAGCGCGCGTCGGAGACGGTGGCGAACCAGGCGCCACGCAATGCGGGTGTGGCCGGCACGGAGGCTTCCCCGGCCCACAGCTCGGTCCCGAGAATCCGCGGGGCGACCGCGCCGACCGCCTTGAGCATCGGCGCGGCCCGCACCGCCATCCGCGCTCCGTCGGCGATCAGCACCGCGTCATAGCCGCCCTTGGCCTTGAGCCGTTGGGCCGCACTGGTGATCGAGGTGTTGCCGCGATCGTAGTTTTCGCTGGCGGCGACGCTGCCGCCAACCGCGCGGACTGCGGCGGTGAACGCGGCCCCTGCGCGCTGGCCGTATTCGCCGCCGGGAACCAGCGCGGCGAACCGGGTTGCGCCCCTCGACTTGGCAAGGGAAACCACCCGGGCCACTGCCTGCGCCGGGACATGGCCGAGCACGTAAACCTCGTCGGCGGCCACGCTGCTGTCGTTGGAGAAACTGATGATCGGCACGTGCGCGGGGCGCGCTATCGCGGCGACGGTGCGCACGTCGCCGCTGAGCAACGGCCCCAGAATCAGCTTGTTGCCATCGGCCAAGGCCCTGGCCGCCGCGCTTTGCGCCCCGGTGGCGGTATCGTAAGTGGTGATCCTTAAGTTCGCGGCGTTAGTATCGAGCAGCGCCATCGTGGTGGCATTGGCGAGGCTTTGTCCGACCCCGGCGTTGGCGCCCGACAGCGGCACCAAAAGGGCGATGCGGTGGCGTTCGCGATCGGTCGGCAGGGCATTGCTCGGCGCCTCGCTTGCCACCGGCTCGGGACCGCTGACCGCCGGACCCTTGGGGATGACCTTGCACCCCGCGACCAGCACGATCGCACTTGCCAGCGCCAGGTTGCGCAGCAGCGCCCCGCCAAAGGTCAACCTGTTGCCGATCATCGCTTGCCGCTCCCCGCGTGGCTGGTCCATGGATGGCCGCGATGAGCCAGGCACCTGAACCTTCCTTGAAACCGGGCCTTTACATCGTCGCCACGCCGATTGGCAATCTCGGCGACATCACCCTGCGCGCCGCAGAGACACTGCGAGCCGTAGCTGCGGTGGCCTGCGAAGATACCCGCGTCACAGGCAAGTTGCTCCATCATCTTGGCACCAAACCGCAGATGATCCGATACGACGATCATGCCGATGAGCGCGCACGCGACGGCATTCTGGCGCTGGCCGCCGAGGCTGCGGTGGCGCTGGTCAGCGA
>JANMPV010000449.1:0-1974 GCA_031370045.1 Novosphingobium sp.
CTTCGAGAACCACATCCGCGACACGATGATTGCAGGCGCGGGGCTCAACCGGCTGGAGACGGTCGAGTTCGTGATCGAGCGCGCACCGCGCTCGATCCAGCGGCTGATCGAACTGGGCGTGCCGTTCAACACCGAGGCTAAAGAACTCCATCTTACCCGCGAAGGCGGGCACAGCCACCGCCGGATTGTCCATGTCGACGACGCCACCGGCTGGGCGGTGCAGGAGGCGCTGCTGCGGGCGGCGCAGGCCAACCCCAGAATCACGCTATTGCCGGGGCGTGCCTGCGTCGACCTGATCACCGGCAGGCACGAGGCGCGCTATTCGGGATCGGGGCGGGTGTGGGGGGTCTATGCGCTCGACGAGGCGACCGGCGCGGTCGAGGCGCACACCGCGCGCGCGACGATCCTGGCGACGGGCGGAGCGGGCCGGGTGTACCAGTTCAGCACCGCGCCGCGCGGCGCGACCGGCGATGGCATTGCAATGGCCTGGCGCGCCGGCGCGCGGGTCGGCAACATGGAAATGATGCAGTTCCACCCGACCTGCCTCTACAACCTCGAAACCAAGAATTTTCTGATCACCGAGGCGGTGCGCGGCGAAGGCGGGCACCTGCTCAACCCCAAAACCGGGCACCGCTACATGCCCGATTACGACCCGCGCGCCGAACTGGCCCCGCGCGATATCGTGGCCCGCGCCAACGACGCCGAGATCAAGCGCGACGGGCTCGATTACGTTCACCTCGACATCAGCCATCAGCCTCCCGAGTTCGTGAAGCACCACTTCCCGATGATCTACGACAAGCTGCTCGGGCTGGGGATCGACATGACCGCCGGGCCGATCCCGGTGGTCCCCGCGCAGCATTACACCTGCGGCGGGATCGTGATCGACCTGGCCGGGCGGACCGACCTGCCCAACCTGTATGCGGCGGGCGAATGCACCGAAAGCGGTCTCCACGGCGCCAACCGCCTAGCCTCGAACAGCCTGCTCGAATGCTTCGTGTTCGGCGAGGCCGCGGCGGCCGATATCCTCGCGCGGTGGGACAGCTTCGAAGCCCCGCCTCCGGTGCGCGCGTGGGACGCCAGCCGGGTCACCGATTCGGACGAAGAGGTGATCATCAAACAGAACTGGACCGAAATCCGCCGCTTCATGTGGAACTACGTCGGGATCGTGCGCACCACCAAGCGGCTCGAACGCGCGCAACACCGGATCGCGATGATGACGGGCGAGGTCGAGGATTACTATGGCCACTTCCGCGTCAGCACCGACCTGATCGAACTGCGCAACCTGCTCCAGTGCGCCGACCTGATCGTGCGTTCTGCGCTCGCCCGGCACGAAAGCCGGGGGTTGCACTATATCTTCGACTACCCCGAAACCGACCTGATCGCGCGCGATACGGTGCTGGTGCCTTGAGAAGATTTCACGCCAGGAACGCCAAGAGCTTGGCTGGTGCCGCAGGCAAGACTCTCTTGTCGCACATGTCGAAATGACGAGTGGCGTTGCCACAGGCGCTGCGCGCTTGGCGTCCTTGGCGTGAGTCCCCTTCGCTCCCATTAACAGGAACCACAATGTCCCAGACCACCCACAACGCCGTCACCCTCGAATACGAAACCCACGGCGACCCGGCCAACCCGCCGCTGCTGCTGATCATGGGGCTGGGCGCGCAGCTCACCTTGTGGCCGATCGAGCTGGTCGATGCGCTGGTTGCGCGCGGTTACTTCGTGATCCGCCATGACAACCGCGACATCGGGCTTTCGACCAAGTTTACCGATGCCGGGGTGCCCGACATGGCCGGCGTGGTGATGGCGCTGATGGCGGGCAATAAGCCCGCCGTGCCCTATACCCTGTCGGACATGGCGGGCGACGCGATGGCGGTGCTCGATGCGGCGGGCATCGCCAAGGCGCACATCGTTGGCGCTTCGATGGGCGGGATGATCGCGCAGCTCGTGGCGATCGAACATCCAGATCGCGTGCTCTCG
>JANMPV010000005.1:0-5098 GCA_031370045.1 Novosphingobium sp.
CAAGCTCAGGATAAGCGGGTCAAGGTGCAAACCGCGAGGAGTTTCAGACCGAAAAGCTCGATCCGCAGCCGCAGCCGCTCGCGGCCTGGGGATTGCTCACCTGGAACGCCGAGCCGCCGAGCGATTCGACGTAATCGACCACGCAACCGGCCACCAGATCGAGGCTGACCGAATCGACCAGCAGCCGCACGCCGTCGGTCTCGCTAATCGTGTCGCCGCCCTCGGGCGCGTCGGCGAGGCCGAACTTGTACTGGAAGCCCGAACAGCCGCCGCCTTCGACCGACAGCCGCAGCATCGCAGGCTTGCCCTGCTTGGCGGCGATTGCGGCCACGCGCCTTGCAGCATTCGGCGCCAAGGTGATTGAGGCTGTGATCGAAGCGGCTTCCATGCTTCCCAGATAGGGACGGCGAGGCCTTTGCTCAAGCAATCTCGGGTTTAGGCAGTCTGGATATAGCTGCGCATCGCTTCGGCCTCGGCCTCGATCCGGTCGATCCGGTATTTGACCAGGTCGCCGATCGAAACGAAGCCGACCACCTGTCCGTCGCGCTCGACGGGCAGGTGACGGAACCGGCGCCGGGTCATCAGCGCCAGCGCTTCATCCACCGGGGTGTGCGGGGCGATGGTGATCGCAGGCGCGGTCATGACGTCGCCCACCCGCAAGGTCAGCGCCTCGGCACCGCGGTTGTGGAGGCAATACAGCACGTCGCGCTCGGAAAAGATTCCGGCGATTCGGCCATCGGCGTTGAATACCGGCAGCGCCCCGATCCGCCGCGTCGCCAGCATCGCCAGGGCATCGACGAAATTGTCGTCGGCCCGGCACGACCACACTTCGCTGCCGCGGCCCGCGATAAGCCTTGCTATCGTCATCGCCGTCTCCTCTCGCTCCACCCCCGATGATGCCACGAAACGCAGCCGCTTGCCAGCGGCCCGACTCAAGCCCATTTGCAGGCCATGGTTCCCCGCTCTCCGCTCGACGACGCACGCACTGCGGATTTCGCGTGGGCGCGCTACAAGTGGCTGATGAAGCTGATGGGCGGGGTCACCCTGACGGTGGTCGTGCTATGTTTGATTCTGCTGTATTGGATCAACGGGGTGGTCTCGATCCACTTCTACATCGCCACCGGGCTGGGCATCGGCGCGGCGATGATGCTGACGGCAGCGCTGATGGGGCTGGTGTTCCTGTCCAGCGGAACCGGCCACGACGAATCGATCATCGATTTGCTCGAGGATGAGCGCGACAAGTTCTAGGGCCGCGTCAGCCGGTACTCCTCGACCGGAACCCCGCCGATCAGGTGCTCCTGGACGATCCGTTCGAGCACCGGTGGGTCGCACGAGTGGTACCACACGTTTTCGGGCCAGACGACCGCGACCGGCCCGGCTTCGCACACCCGCAAGCAATCGGCCTTGGTCCGCTGGACCCCGCCTTTTTCGGCCAGGCGGAGCTGTTTGAGGCGCTGCTTGAGGAAATCCCACGCCTCCAGGCTGCGCTCGCGGCTGCAACACTTGGGCTTGGACTGGTCGCAGCACAGGAAGATGTGCCGCCGGGTGTCGAAGCCACCCAGACTGTCGAGCACGCGCGCGGCAAGCGCGACCGGTTCAGACGAATTCTGCATGATCGAATCGCGCAGTTTAGCTGCGCTTGCCGACAATCCGCGCGATTTCGGCGGCGACCAGCCGGTCGACCATCCCCGGCAGGTTCTTGTCGAGCCAATCGGCGAGGATCGGGCGGAGCAATTCGCGGGTCAGCCCTTCGAGCGAGGTTTCGCCCGAGCGGACGATCTGCGGCCGCGCGCCGGGTTCGGCGAGCATCGCCAGCGCGGTCAGCGATTCGCGCACCGATGAGCGCGCGGTTTCGGCCAGCAGTGGTTCGTCGGGGGGAAGCAGCGGCTCGGCAGAATCGTCTTCAGCCATCGCGGATGCTTCGAACTCCGCCAGTGTGTCTTCGTCATGACCGTCGTCGTCCCCAACGGGTGCCATTTCGGCGTCAGTCAACTCCAGTACGGGCGCGGGTTCGTCCGCCACATAGGCTTCGACCGGCGCGACTCGCTGGGGTTGCTCGGCGATCCCGGTGTTCTCGCGCCGCCGCCGGACCTGCTCGGCCTCGGCACGGTTGTCGCGCGCGATCACTTTCTTGATCGATTCGAGGATTTCCTCGACCGAAGGCTCGCCTGCCTGGCGCATCTTGACGTCACTCCACACCCAGCCCGACCGGCAATCCTCTGCCGGAGCGTGAACTATTGCGGCGGAATAGACGCGTCCTGCGGGGGTGTGTCAACGGTGCGGGTGGCCTGCGCTTTGGGATCGGGGTCTTTCGCCCAGTCCCAGATTTTTCCCTTTATCCGGCGATAGTTAACTTCGGGATCGTAGAGCGGCCCGGCCTCGAGCCCGAGTTTATTGGCTTCGGCCCGGCCCATCGCGGCGAGCAGGCTGAATCCGGCAACATAGGCGTTGCGCTGCGCGGTAACTAACTGGACCTGGGCGCGCAGCACTTCCTGCTCGGCATCGAGAATATTGAGAATGGTGCGGTTACCCACGGTGTTTTCGGCGCGCACTCCCTCAAGGCTGAGCGAGGAGGCATCGACTGCCACCTGATTCGTCGCGATGATCGAAGTCGCGGCCTGGTATGACGACCATGCGCTGCGGACCTGGGCGATCACGTCACGTTCGACAGCAACTTCGTTCTCGTAAGTCGCTGCGGCCGTGGCCTGGGCCCGGCGTTGCTGTGCGGCAGGACGCCCGCCCTGGAAGATCGGGATCGACGCACGGACCCCGGCCTGCGCGGTGGTCTGGGTTTGGGCAAAGGCGAAGCCCCCGCCCGCGCTGCCCCCCAGAGTGTTGAGAAAGTTGGAGTAGGCCCCCCCACTGAACACGCTCAGCTTGGGCAGGCGCCCGGCCCCGGCGACGTCGATGTCGTATCCGGCGGCCTTGCTGCGCTGTTTGGCGGCGAGCAGATCGGGATTGTCGGCCAGCGCGACGTCTTCGGCCTCCTCGACGCTAGCGGGAAAGCCCGGCAGCGGCGGCGGCGGCTGAAGATCGACCGGCGGCTTGCCGACGATCTGGATATAGCGTTCACGGCTGGCGATCAGGTTGGCCTGCGCGGTGCGGTAGTCGCCGCGAGCCAGCGCGAGTCGCGAGTTCGATTGGGCGACGTCGGTGCGGGTGAGGTCGCCGATTTCGAAGCGGTCGCTCGCCGCCTTGAGGTTGACCTCGAGCACGCGGACATTGCTGCCCGAAAGCCTGACGATCGCCTGGTCGCGGATCACGTCCATGTACGCGCCGACCGCCTGGCTGAAGATCGACGCTTCGGTCCCGCGCAAGTCGGCTTGGCCTGCCTCGACCCGGGTCTTGGCGGCGCGCAGGCCGTTCTTGACCGCGCCGCCCGAATAGATCGGCACGCTCAGGTCGATATTGGAGCCGACTTGGCGCGCAGGAGCGGTAAAGTTGTTCGAGCTTTGCTTGAGGAACTCGATGTATTGCGCGGTGGCGTTGACCGATGGCAGCCCGTCGGCGCGCGCAAGCGGCACGCCTTCGTCCAGCGCGCGCTGCTGCGCCCGTGCACCGAGCAGCGTCGGGTTGTTCTGGTAGGTCGAGACCAGCGCCTCTTGCAGGGTATCGGGATTGGCGGCGGCAGGGACGGCAATCGCCGCCGCTCCGGCGAACAGCGCAGTTTTCAGAATTGTGCGGCGCATTGCCTTAGAAGCTCCACTTGGCGGGCAGGGCGTATTCGGCCAGCGCAACGAAGTCCGCCTCGCCCAGAGTGAGAAAACCGACTCCGCCGGCCGCCTTGCGCCCGGTTGCGAGCCGCGCCACGCCGCGCTCGATCAGTCCGGTGACGACCCGCGCGTCTTCGCCCAGGCGATCGGCCAGCGGATCGGGCAAGTGTTCGATCGCGCCGTCGATCAGCAACAGGGTATAGTCCTTACCCGCCGGGGTTTCGCCCGGTGCGATCACCTCCAGCGAGCCGACCAGCGGCGCCAGCAAGGCGGCGAGATAGCCGCTGCCGCCATCGACCAGCAACGCGCGATCCGCCTGCGTCGGCGCGGCTTCGGTCAGCATCAGGCCATGGCTCAGCGCGGGGGCAAGCACGCCCCCGCCGCCCAGCGGCACGGCGCGGTCCATATAAGCCACGCCGCGCGCGCCCATGGGCACGAAATCCTCGCGCCGCACGCGGTTGAACGCGGCGAGTACCGCGGCGTCGTTGACCCCGCTCGGCCGCAGCTGGCTGTCGATCATTGCGCGCCGGGGAGCATCCATCGAGATGGCGGAGTTCGGGGCGGGATTGAGCGCCGGTTCGGACAGCACCGTCATTGGTAAACAGACCCTCATGCGCCCCGTCTGCGTGACTGTATTGCATGAACAACACACCGGGGCAATCGGAGTTGTCTCTAAGCGATGCCCGCACCTGCGCCAAGCGCTTCTTGGCAGCGCCCGACAGCGCGAGTATGCGTTTCGTCGGATGGCAGCAGGAGGGCACGAGATGGGCGGCGAGATGGTCACGATTCGCGAAGGCGATCTCATCGAAAGCGTCGCCGACGCGCTCCAGTACATCTCCTACTTCCACCCGATGGACTTTATCCGCGCGCTCGGCGCGGCGTGGGAGCGCGAGCTGAACCCCGCGGCCAAGGACGCGATGGCCCAGGTGCTCGCCAACAGCCGGATGTGCGCCGAAGGTCACCGCCCGATCTGCCAGGACACCGGGATCGTCAACGTGTTCCTCAAGTGGGGCCAGAACTGTCGGCTGGAAAGTGACATGTCGCTCCAGGAAGTGGTCGATGAAGGCGTGCGCCGGGCCTACAACAACCCCGAGAACAAATTGCGCGCCTCGATCGTCGCCGATCCTGCGTTCACCCGCCGCAACACCCGTGACAACACCCCGTGCGTGCTCAACGTGGAATTCGTGCCGGGGAACACCGTCAGCGTCGATGTCGCGGCCAAGGGCGGCGGCAGCGAGAACAAGTCCAAGTTCAAGATGATGAACCCCAGCGATTCGATCGTCGACTGGGTGCTCGAAACGATCCCGACGATGGGCGCGGGATGGTGTCCCCCGGGCCAGATCGGGATCGGGATCGGCGGCACCGCGGAAAAGTGCATCCTGCTC
>JANMPV010000007.1:0-10590 GCA_031370045.1 Novosphingobium sp.
CGATTGGTGCCACCACCCCGAACATCACGACCAGGATGCGTCCCGCCGGATTGCGCGCGCGCAGGATGTCGGCAACCCGCCCGCCGATGATCACTCCCAAGAACCCGGCCAGCGCGCCGTTCGCACCCAGGATAAACGCCAGCTCCTGCTTCGGAAGTTTGAGCACCGTTTCGGCATAGGGCGCCGACCAGAACGCCAGCGCATAGGCCGCCAGCGAGATCAGCCCATAGCCCAGCGCGGTGCACAGGAACGCCGGGGTCCCCCAGATCAGCCGGAAGGTCGCCGGATCGCGCTGGCGCAGCGCCGACGCCCACGAGAACACCGCATAGTAGCCCAGGCACACCGCCGACCATTGCGGCAGGTTGCCCGTCACCCCGATCATGACCCACGCCAGCGCTAACATTGTCGCCGCAAAAGCCAGATTGAGGGCCAGCGCCGCAGGCCCGCGCCGCCACGCTCCGAGCAGGGTGAAGGGTGGGACGATACCCGAAAGATCGCCCAGAAACTCGCGAAACGGCCGCGGCGATCCGGTCGATCCGCCTTCGCGCAGCGGTTCGCGCAAGGTCGCCACCCACAGCGCAACTAGCAGCCCGGGTATACCCACGGCCAGGAACGCCGCTTGCCACCCGACCAGGCCGAGCGGCCCGCCGCCGGGATAGGTCCGGTTCCACGCCGCAACCACGCTCGCCCCGATCAGCAGCGAAACGCCTCCGCCAAGATAAAGCCCAGAGGAATAGATCGCCAGCGCGGTGGCGCGCTGGCGTTTGGGGAAGTAATCGGAGATCAGCGAATAGGCTGTGGGGCTGGCGGTCGCCTCGCCCACCCCGACCCCCATCCGCGCGAACGTCAGCGAAAGCTGGTTATAGGCAAAGCCCGACAGCGCGGTCATCATCGACCACAGCGCCAGGCCCGTGCTCAGCAGCCGCACCCGTTTCCAGTTGTCGGCCAGCCGACCCAGCGGCACCCCGAACAGCGCATAGAACACCGCAAACGCAGCCCCGCCGAGAAAGCCCATGTCGCTGTCGGTGAGTTCGAGGTCGGCCTTGATATCGACTGCAAGGATGCTCACCACCTGACGGTCGATGAAATTGAGGATGTAGACCACCACCAGAACGCACAGCACGTACCAGCTATAGCCCGTGGCCCGCCGCTCGGCAGGCACGATCGCAACCTCTTCCATCCTCGTCCCTTCTTGTTTTCTTCAGGCGGCGTAACGTGTTGTATCTATTACCCCCGCCTCGTCCAGCCCCGCGCGCCGCAACCGGCAGCTGTCGCACAATCCGCAGGCGCGGCCGTCGTCGAGCGGGTCGTAGCACGACCAGCTCCAGCCCGGCTCGAGCCCCAGCCGCCGCGCCTCACGCGCGATTTCGGCCTTGCCCAGATGCTGGAGCGGGGCGTGGATGCGGAAGCCCCCGCCTTTGCCAGCGCCTTCGCTCCCGGCTTTGGTCGCAAGCTCGGCCAGCGCAGCGAAACCGGCGATGAATTCGGGGCGGCAATCGGGATAGCCCGAGTAATCGAGCGCATTGACGCCGATGAAGATGTCGCGCGCGCCCAATGCTTCGGCCCAGGCCAGCGTCAGCGAAAGAAACACCAGGTTGCGCGCCGGCACGTATGTCACCGGAATTCCGGGTACCAGGCCGCCCTTGGGCACCGCGATGTCGTCGGTCAGTGCGGATCCGCCGAATGCCCGCAAGTCGAGCGGCAGAACAACATGGCGCGCGGCGCCGAGCCGCTCCGCGATCAGCCGTGCCGCCTCGATCTCTATCCGGTGACGCTGGCCGTAGTCGATCGTGAGCGCGTTGAGCGCGAAACCCTGCTCACGCGCCAACCCCGCGGTGACCATCGAATCGAGTCCGCCCGAGAGCAGGACGACCGCTGCGGACCGAGCGGTGGCGGGAGGAAATGGCGCGACCATCGCAACCAGCTAAGCGCCATGTGCGGCGCTGGCAAGCGCGTCAGGAACCGCTGCAGCTACCAATCCGGCGGGCTTCCGCGGCAAACTCGAACGGCAGCTTCGAGGCAACGCCAGTGCTCTCGATCTGAACCAGGCGCGGGGTTTCGAAGCGCAGCCGGGTTCGGCCCGTGCCTTGCCCCGCACACGTGTAGTGGACGGTGACCGCTGCGGGAGCGTCCTCGACCACGAACTGGCGGCAGGTCAGGTTGGGGTGGCGCAACTGGATCAGGCGGCGGCCATCGTCGAGGCACAGGCGTTCGGCCTGGCCGCCCTCGCGATTGCGGATTTCCCACAGGCCGGGAGTCAGGCGATCGAGCATCGCCAGTTGCACGCCTTGCGCGAACGCCACGCCGCCGACGAGGCAGCCGAGGCCGATCATGGCTTTGCTCACGATCTGGAATCGCGCTGTCCGCATCATTCGCATCGTCGCCTTTCGCACCTGGACGCGCTTTGTAGGATAGCACAGCTTAACGAACACTGTCGGCAAAATGTTTCACACGAGCGACGAACGGTGTGGGCTTCAGACCTCGACGATCGCGAAATCCTTCGAGCAGAACGCGCAATCGACTACGATGACGCCGTCGTCGTTACGCATCGCGGCGACCTCGTCGGGGGGGAAGCGGGCGATGACGCTGCGGTAATGCCCAATCGTGCAGCGGCATCCGCGCGTCAGGTGCCCCCCCGGCTCGACCCGCACCTCGCGCTCTTCGTGGAACAGCCGCCAGACGATGCTTTCGAGCCCCAGCCGCGGATCGACCAGCTCCTCGTGGCGGATGCTCCCCGCCAGCACCGCGACGTGCTCCCATTGGGGGTGGTCGAGCCGGACGTGGAGCCGTTCGCGGCCCTCCTCGCCTTCGGCCAGATGCTGGACCAGCAACCCGCCCGCGACGCAGCCTCCGGGACCAGAGCGCACCGCCACGCGGATCAGCGTGGGAACTTGTTCGGACTGCGCGAAATAGGCTTCGCAGGCTTCGGCCAGCGAGGCGCCTTCGAGCGGGACGATCCCCTGATAGCGCTTGCCGGTCGAGCCGATGTCGAAGGTGATCGCCAGATAGCCGCGCCCGAATAGCGCGAACAGCGGCGGGTTGGGGCCGAGAGCGGCCACTATCTCCGCGTCGTGCTGGACATAGCCGCGCAGTTCGCCCCCGCGAAAATCGCACACCAGCAGCTTGACCGCACCATCCTTGGTCTGCGCCTGCAAGGTGAGCTGGCCGCCTGGATCATCGTCGTCGTCGCTGCCCTTGAGCAGGCTGCCAAGCAGCGCCGCCAGCGCCAGCGCCTCTGCCAGCAGGTGCTTGATCGACGCCGGATAGGCGTGCGCCGCGAGGATTTCGTCGAGCACCGGGCCAAGCCGGACGATCCGACCGCGAGCACTGCGGTCGGGCAGGGTAAAGCGCAGGATGCGGTCGAAGCCTGTCTCTGGCCCGGACTCGGATTGCACGGCGGCGGGTTCGCTCACAGTTGGCCAAACACCCAGCGCAGGATTGATTTTTGCGCGTGGATACGGTTCTCCGCCTCGTCCCATGCCGCCGATTGCGGCCCGTCGAGCACTGCATCGGTCACTTCCTCGCCGCGGTGCGCGGGCAGGCAGTGGAGGAACGCTGCTCCTGGCGCCGCGGCGGCCATCAGCGTCTCGTCGACCTGATAGGGCTGCATCGCCACGACTTGGGCGTTGCTTTCGCGCTGGCCCATCGAGACCCAGCAGTCGGTGACCACGGCCTGAGCCCCGGAAACCGCCTCGCGCGCGTCGTGGGTGAGCACCACTTCGCCCCCGGCTGCACGTGCGCGGTCGATGGTGCCGCGATCGGGTTCGTAACCCGCCGGGCCGCCGACGCGGGCGGTGAACTTCATCAGTCCCGCCGCCTCGATCAGCGAATTGAGCACGTTGTTGCCGTCGCCGAGCCAGGCGATCTGCAAGCCGGGCAGCGCATGGCCGCGCTCGATCAGGGTCAGCAGGTCGGCGACGATCTGGCACGGGTGCGAGCGGTCGGTCAGGCCGTTGATCACCGGGACGGTGGCGTGGCGTGCCATTTCCTCGACTTTGGAATGGTCGTCGGTGCGGATCATGATTGCATCGACCATCCGGCTGAGTACGCGCGCGGTGTCGGCGATCGTTTCGCCGCGGCCGAGCTGCATCGATCCCGCGTCCATCACCAGCGCGCTGCCGCCGAGCTGGCGCATCGCGATGTCGAAGCAGACGCGGGTGCGGGTCGAGGCCTTGTCGAAGATCATCGCCAGGACATGACCCGCTAGCGGCGCATCGGCATCGGCGCGGCCCTTGGGCCAAGCGGCCCGCGCCGCCTTGCGGTCCATCGCGTCGTTCAGCATCGCCGCAATCGCATCGCCCCCGGCGTCGGCCAGGTTCAGGAAGTGGCGGGTCATGCCACCGGCTCGACGGGGTAGTCGGCGGTGCCGGCCGAGAGCTTTTCCATGAACTCGTCGATATGCGAATCGTCGATCACCAGCGGCGGGATCACCCGCACGGTGTTGTCGCCCGCCGCGACCGTCAGCAGGCCGTGGTTGTCGCGCAAGTGAGCAACGAACGGGCGGCTTTCCTGCTTCATCTTGAGGCCCAGCATCAGGCCCTTGCCGCGGACCAGTTCGAACAGCTCGGGATAGTTGCCGATGAACTGTTCGAGGCGGCTGCGCAGGCGTTCGCCCTTTGCGGTTACTTCGGCGAGGAACGAAGGATCGGAGACCACATCGAGCACCGCGCCGCCCGCCGCCATCGCCAGCGGATTGCCGCCGTAAGTCGATCCGTGGGTGCCCAGCCCCATCCCGCGCGCGGCGTGTTCGGTAGCAAGGCACGCGCCCATCGGGAAGCCGCCGCCGATGCCCTTGGCGGTGGCCATGATATCCGGCGTCACGCCATAGTGTTCGTAGGCATAGAGCTTGCCGGTGCGCGCTACCCCGCACTGAACCTCGTCAAACAGCAGCAACAGCCCGTGCTCGTCGGCCAGCGCGCGCAGGCCCTCGATGAATTCGGAAGAAGCCTCGCGGATGCCGCCTTCGCCCTGGATCGGCTCGACCAGGAAGCCCGCGGTGTTCGGGCCGATTGCCGCCCTGGCCGCTTCCAGATCGTCGAAATCGACGTACTTGAAGCCCTCCAATAGCGGCAGGAAGCCCTTGTGCATCTTGTCCTGGTTGGACGCGCTGATCGTCGCCATCGTCCGCCCGTGGAAGGCGTTCTTGAAGGTGATCAGCTCGTATTTGTGGTCGTCGCCGACGTGGCTGTGAAAGGCGCGCGCGGTCTTGATCGCGCACTCGACCGCCTCGGCGCCCGAATTGGTGAAGAACGCCGTGTCGGCAAAGGTCAGGTCAACCAGCCGTTGCGCCAGCGCCTCGCCCTGCGGGCTGCCATAGAGGTTGGAGACGTGCATCAGCGTTTCGGCCTGGCGCTGGATCGCGCCGATCAGTCCCGGGTGCGAGTGTCCGAGCAGATTGACCGCGATGCCGCTGGCGAAATCGAGGAAGCGGCGGCCGTCCTCGCCGATCAGGTGGCAGTTTTCGCCGCGCACCGGGCGAACGTCGCACCGGGGATAAACGGGCATGAGCGGAGTGATCGACATCGGCAGAATCCTTGAAGCGGAGTTGCAAACGACAAATGGCGGCGCCCGATCAACGGGGCCGCCATTTGCGCGTATTTAGAAGTGGGCAGGCCCCCGGTCAATTCGATCCGGGGTCATTGCCAGGGCTTAGAGCCCTTTCGGTCAGTCCTGACGCGGCACCAGGTTGACTGCCGAGTGCTTGCCTCGTCGGTCGACCTCGAGGTCGAACTCCAGCCGGTCGCCTTCGTTGAGGCCTTGCAGGCCCGAACGCTCGACCGCGCTGATGTGGACGAATGCATCGGGCTGGCCGTCATCACGCGTGATAAAGCCGAAGCCCTTCATCGCGTTAAAGAACTTGACCGTTCCGGTGGCCTTGTCGCCGGTCAGTTCGCGCTGCGGCGCTGCCGCGGCACGGCTTTCGACCGCGATGACATCGCCCACGACCTGAAGGTCGCTCGCCGAAATCTTGCCGCCACGATCGACGAGGTTGAACTGGAGTTCCTGGTTTTCGGCCAGGCCTTCGAGGCCCGCCCGCTCAACCGCGCTGATGTGGACGAACACGTCTTCGCCGCCATCGTCGCGGCTGATGAAGCCGAAGCCTTTCTGGACGTTGAAGAACTTGACCTTGCCGCTGCCGGTTCCAACGACCTGGCCGGGCATTCCGCCACCGCCGCCGCCACGCGGAGGACCGCCAGCGCCGCCGCCGCCGAAGCGGCTTCCGCCGCCACCGCCGCCGCTGTAGCCGCCACCACCGCCGCCGCCACCAAATCCGGGACGATCTCCGCCCCCGAACCGGTTGCCGCCACCGCCACCGCCGTAGCTCGGACGGTCGCCGCCGAAGCCACCACCACCGCCGCCGCCGCCGTAAGGATCAAACGATTCTTCACCGAAACCGTCGCGTTTATCGCGACCTCGGCCGCGCCGTCCTCTATCGAAACCCATTTCCCCGAACACACCTTACTTTCGTCCATGACCATACTTGCGAGCGGGGCCGAACGAATTGCCCTGCGCGCACCGGGAAAGTCAAAACCGCAAAAAACAGCACAACTTCGCCTACGCGGGCGAGCTTATAACCACAAAGTAAAGACAAGGCGAACGGATTCAGGTCACTGCCGATCAGCCTCGCCCCCAGCTGTGACATTTTGGCCGGGCTCGCTCGCGGCTTGCCTCGATTCAGTGGCTCGGGCAAAGACGCCCGATGGACCTTATTGCTCTGTTTTCCGATCCCGCCACCTGGGCCGCGTTGATCACCCTGATCGTGCTCGAAGTGGTGCTGGGGATCGACAACCTCGTGTTCATCGCGATCCTTTCCAACAAGCTCCCGCCCGAGCAGCAAGCGCGCGCGCGGCGGATCGGACTGGCCCTGGCACTGGTGATGCGGATCGGGCTGCTGCTGCTGATCGGCTGGCTTGTAACCCTGCAAGCCCCGTTGTTCGACCTCGGGCTGGAGGGCACCCCCGGGCCGCATGGCGAGGCAACCTTCGAGACCGCCTTTTCGGGCCGCGATCTGATCCTGATCGCGGGCGGCCTGTTCCTGCTGTGGAAGGCGACCAAGGAAATCCACCACAACCTCGATCCCGAGGAATCGGGTGATCTGCTCGATCCCGACAAGGGCGTGGCGCAGATCGCATTCGGCGCAGCGATTGCCCAGATCATCGCGCTCGACCTGGTATTCTCGGTCGATTCGATCCTCACTGCGGTCGGGATGACCGACGAAGTACCAATCATGATTATCGCGGTGGTGTTCACCGTGGGACTGATGATGATCGCAGCCGACCCGCTGGCCAGATTCATCGAGCACAACCCGACGCTGGTGATGCTGGCGCTGGCGTTCCTGGTGATGATCGGGCTGGTGCTGATTGCCGACGGTTTTGGCTTCCATGTGCCCAAGGGCTATATCTACGCAGCGATGGCGTTTTCGGGCGCAGTCGAGGGGCTCAACATCTGGCAGCGCAGCCGCCGCGACAAATTGCGCGCGGCCCAGACCCAACGGATCGGGGCAGGGGAGACCGGCAATGTTCCACAAGCTGACCGATAGCGTTTACGCCAGCCCCCAGATCGGGGTGGACGAAGTTGCCGAGGCCAGGGCGCTGGGCGTCGCGCTGATCGTCAACAACCGCCCCGAGGGCGAATCGGACGACCAGACGCCCGGTGAGGAAATCGAATCCGCGGCACGGGCAGCAGGAATCGCGGATGTGGCGATCCCTGTCACCCATTCGGGCTTTACCGAGCCACAGGTGACAGCGATGCGCGAGGCGCTGGACCGCGCGGGCGAGGCGCCGGTGCTGGCCTATTGCCGCTCGGGCACCCGTTCGACGCTGCTGTGGGCGCTGGCCGAGGCGAGCGCGGGGGCCGACCCGCAGGCGCTGGCGGAGGCTGCGGCAGGGGCAGGATACGATCTCGCGCCGGTCAAGCCACTCCTCGACATGCTGGCTGCCAAGGCCGGGTGATGGCGCAGGCGCTGCAATTCGGTGGGTCGCTGGCCGCAATTCTGCTGCTGGCCTGGTTCGCCCGGCGCCTGGGGCTGGGCGGCGACCTGCGGCTGCGCGACGCGCAAGTGGCGCGGCGGCTGGCCGACGAGGCGTTGTGCGGGTTCGACGCCCAGGACGTGGTGCTCGACCGCGCCGGGATCGGAGCGCTGCTGCGCGATTCGGCGGGTCGAATCATGCTGCTGCGCCGCCATGGCGCGCGCTGGGTAGCGCGGCTGCTCGACAGCCACGCCGAGGTCCAGTTCGACCGCACCTTCATGACGATCGTCACAAACGACAAGGCGTTTGGCGCCATAACCCTCGACCTCGGCGATCAGGTGCAGTTCTGGTCGAGCAGCCTGAAGCGGATTCGCTGACCATGCCCGCGCACTTCAACCCGGTCGATTTCGCGGTGCCGGTATTCGTCCTGCTGGTGCTGGTGGAGATGGTCTGGGCCCGGCGCCGTGCGCCCGATGCCTATGAGCCCGCCGACACCCTGGTCAGCCTGGCATTCGGGCTGGGCTCGACCGTCGCCGGGCTGCTCAGCGCGGGCGTGGTCGCCGCGGCGGCGGTGTGGCTGTACCAGCACCGCGTGGTGACCGTGCCGTGGGCGTGGTGGGCGTGGGCGCTGTGCTTCGTGATCGACGATCTGGGCTATTACTGGCAGCATCGCCTGGGCCACCGGGTGCGCTGGTTCTGGGCGAGCCACGTCAATCACCATTCCAGCCAGCACTACAACCTGTCGACTGCGCTGCGCCAGTCGTGGACCGGGTTCATCGCGCTGAGCTTCGTCTTCCGTATTCCGCTGGCGCTGATCGGCTTCCACCCGGCGATGGTTGCGATCGTTGGCGGGTTCAACCTGATCTACCAGTTCTGGATCCACACCGAGGCGATCCGGCGGCTGCCGCGCTGGTTCGAGGCGGTGCTGAACACCCCCAGCCACCACCGCGTCCACCACGCGACCAACCCGGTCTATCTCGACCGCAATTACGCTGGGACCTTCATCGTGTGGGACAAGGCGTTCGGGACCTTCCAAGCAGAACTTGACGACGAGCGCATCCACTATGGCATCGTCCGGCAACTGGGCAGCTTCAACCTGGTGTGGAGCGTGTTCCACGAATGGATCGGAATCGCCCGCGATGTGTGGACGTCGCCGTGGCGGCACAAGCTGGCCTACTTGTGGCGCGAACCCGGCTGGAGCCACGACGGCAGCCGCGACACCAGCGACGCGATCCGGGGACGCTGGCGGGCGCGGCAGCAGTCCGCCGCCGCGCCGCCCGGCTGACCCTTCAGAACTGCTGGCGCACCGTCACCCCGAACGTGCGCGGCTGGCCGACCGAGAAGCCCAGGCGCGCGCGTCCGCCACGCTCGCGGTCGAACGACAGGATCGCGTTTTCGTCGAACAGGTTGTTGATGTAAGCCGTCAGCGACAGCCCGCTGTCCATTTTCACGCCCGCGCTCAAGTTGACCAACTGGTAATCGGGCAGCTTGAGATCGAGCGTGGTTGCCGAATTCGCCGGCGCCCCGCCGAACGGCAGCCCATGCGTAAACGTCCGCGGGTTGTTTTCCTGATCGGCGGGTTGGGTATACCGCGCGCCAACATACTGGGCCGAAGCGTTGACGAACGCCTTGGTCGTATTCGACACCGGCCATTCGTAGCTGCCCGTCCCCGCGATCTGGAACTTCGGCACCGAGGGCAGGCGGTTGCCGTCGCGGATACCGGTAGCGGCGGTCAGCGCACCGGGCAGGGTCGAATCGAACTCAGCCTGGATCACGCTCCCCGCGATCGAGAAATCGAGGCCATCGCTGGGCTGGAACCCTAATTCAGCCTCGAAGCCTCGCGAATGCGCCTTGGGCACGTTGAACACGATCCGCGACGAACAGCTGCCCGCGTCGAGCGTGGTCTGGAGGTTTCTGATGTCGTTGTAGAACCCGCCCGCGTTGAAAGTGAAACCACGGCCCTGTGCCTTTACGCCCAGCTCATAATTCCACAGCGATTCGTCCTTGTAGTTCTGGAAGCCGCCGAACAACGCACGATCCGCCGCCGAACACAGCCCGGCGTTGAGCGGATCGTTGACCCCGCCGAGACGGAAGCCTTTGGCGGCCTGGGCGTTGACCGTGACATCATCGCTGACATCGTAGCTGAGGATGAACCGCGGCGAGACGCCGTTCGATTTGGTCCGGTCGGCGCGGTTGTCGTCGTTGGAAAACAGCCCGCCCGAGATGAACTTGCGATCTTCCTTGAAGTTGTAATACCGCGCGCCTGCGGTCGCCTTGAGCTTGTCTGTCAGGTCATAGCTGGCCTCTCCAAACACCGCGTACTGCTTGAAGTTGTAAGGCAGGTCGGCGTTATAGGGCGAATTGAGCGGGAATCCGTTGGCCACCGCCACCGATGTCCCCGCGCCGAACCGCGCATCGGTAAACGCGTCATAGCCCGGAGTTGGCAAGCGCTGGCGATAGAACCGGTCGACCTTGGAATAGAACCCGCCCAACACCCACTGGAACGGTCCCGAACCGGTCGAGGCCAACCGCAGTTCCTGCGTCCAGGTCTTGAGTTTTGTGGTGTCGCGCAAATTCGATGGCAGCAGCACGCCCGCAGCAGGGAAGCCGAGATCGACCG
>JANMPV010000025.1:0-1765 GCA_031370045.1 Novosphingobium sp.
CCGGGCGTGGCGAGATCGGCGCCGACATCGAACAGATCGTTCTGAATGCGGCGGAGTGAGGCCGCCGCTTCGGGCTGGCTGGCCATAGCGGCAGCGGCGAACCCGATCGTCGAGTTGGCCTCATCGACATCACCGATCGCAACGAACCGAGGATCGAACTTGGCGCGGCGCGAACCATCGACCAGCCCGGTGCTGCCATCGTCGCCGGTGCGGGAGTAGATCTTGTTGAGCTTGACCATTTAATCCAGTTCCTCCCCATTTTGCGCAGCCAAATGGGGAGGTGGCAGACGGCTTCTTAGCCGACTGTCGGAGGGGTACTGGCGCAAGAACCCCCTCCACCACCACGCCAAGTGGCGTGGCGGTCCCCCTCCCCGTTTAGCTTCGCGAAACAGGGAGGAACGTATTACCTATTGAACAGCATCAGCAGCGCTACCACGATGATCGCGGCTGCCTGGTACTTGATCCGCGCGAACATCATCTTGTTCTGCTGGAGCTGCATCGGCGTCGCCCCGCCGCCGGGCGTGGCCAAATCGTCTTTCGACGTCTTGAGGAACGCGATGATCCCGCGAACCAGTGAGACCACGACCATGATCGCAAGACCGATGATCACGAGGACGAGGAGTGTGTTTCCCATGATCCCGAATGTAGGCCTTCGGACAGCGTAATTCCAGCGGGAAACCGACCGGCGCGCAACGATCCGGCCAACTCGGGTCCGTCCTCGCCCGCAGCGCGGCGTTCGGCCAGTCCGGGCGAACGCTTGCGCTTGGCGAGCTTGGTTCCGGTGGAATCGATCAGCAGCCGGTGATGATGCCACACCGGAACCGGCAGGCCCAACAACGCCTGGAGCAGGCGGTGGAGATGGCTGGCGGCGAACAGATCGATCCCCCGGGTCACACAAGTCACCCCGTCCGCCGCGTCGTCGAGCGTGGCGGCGAGGTGGTAGCTGGCGGGTGCATCCTTGCGCACCAGCACCGCATCGCCGAACATTCCGGGCGTGGCGCGCTGGATGCCGGCGCATTGATCGGTCCATTCGAGCGGCCCGGTCAGCGCGATCGCCCTGGCCATGTCGATGCGCCACGCGACCGGGCCATCCAGGTCCACCCGGCGATTGCGGCAGGTGCCGGGGTACACCGGGCCGTCAGGGCCTTGAACGGTCGCCGCCGCGGCAATCTCGGCGCGAGTGCAGATGCAGGGATAGAGCACGCCCATCCCCCGCAAGGTCTCCGCCGCTTTGGCATACGAGGCGAGCCGAGTCGCCTGCGCCGGCACTTCCTCGAACCCAAGTCCCAACCAGGCGAGATCGGCTCGAAACTCCTCAGCCAGTTCCGCCCGGCTCCGCACGCCATCGATGTCTTCGATCCGCAGCAGGCGCCGCCCGCCTGCCTCCCGCGCAACATCGTGCGCGACCACCGCGGCATAGGCGTGGCCGAGATGGAGATGCCCGTTGGGGCTGGGGGCAAACCGGGTGATCACAACCTCTTGCCTCCTACCTGTCGTGTTGCGGTAACGAAACACCTGCAAGGCGTTGATGACAGCGGGCGGCGCGCGGTCTTGACGACGCGCGCCCGCGCATGGTCAAAGCCCGATTGCCGGAAGGGAGGCACCAGCGGGACCATGTTCCATCCCGAACTTATCGAACGCGCCGCGCGCGCGCGCCATGCCGAGGGGCTGGCAGCCGATTCGGGCCGCAACCTGGCGGCCTGCCCGGCGCTGGTGCTCTACGCCGATTACACCCCGCTGTCGTACTATCCGCTGAGCCTGTGGC
>JANMPV010000114.1:0-2599 GCA_031370045.1 Novosphingobium sp.
CACTACGCCCGCTCATGTCGAGCGTAGTCGAGACACGTGGCGCAAGTGTCTCGACTTCCGA
Source organism: Novosphingobium sp. (assembly GCA_031370045.1). GTDB lineage: Bacteria > Pseudomonadota > Alphaproteobacteria > Sphingomonadales > Sphingomonadaceae > Novosphingobium. The sequence goes on from JANMPV010000114.1 coordinate 62, forward strand.
CCATTCTGGTCGGCAGTTCATCCCGAGCGAAGTCGAGGGGCTCGACATGAGCGGGTGGGGTTTGGGATACGAACAAAGGAGTGGGCTGGGTTTGGGGTGCGAACGAGGATGAGCGACGACAAACCACTTGTGTTCCAACTCGTCGGCGACCAGCGCGCTGCGGTCGAGCCGGCCGAGACCATCTGGCTCGGCGCCTCGGCGGGGACAGGCAAAACCCAGGTGCTCAGCGCGCGGGTGCTGCGGCTGCTGCTCCAGCCGCATGTCCGTCCCGAGCAGATCCTGTGTCTGACCTTTACCAAGGCCGGGGCGGCGGAAATGGCGACGCGGGTCAATGAGGTGCTGGCGAGCTGGGTGCGGCTGGACCCCGCCAAACTTGGCATCCAGCTTGAGCATATCGGCGCGGATACCGGGCCGGATACCCGCGAACGCGCGCGCAGCCGCTTTGCCGCGGTGCTCGATTGCCCCGGCGGCGGTCTGCGGATTGGCACGATCCATTCGTTCGCGCAGTGGCTGCTCGCCGCGTTCCCGCTCGAGGCGGGAATGCTGCCGGGAACGCGGGCGATGGAAGACCGCGACAAAGACCTGCTGGTCCGCCAGGTGCTCGCCGAGATTCTGGTCGAGGCCGAGGACACCGGCGATACCGCGCTGCTCGATGCGCTGAGCGAGCTGAGCCTGCGGTTGACTTCTGACCAGGTGCAAGGCTGGCTGCTGCGCTGCGCTGGCGCGCGCGAGATGTGGCACGGCACTGGCGCGTGGCAACCGCCGTTGCGCCCCCGGATTTTGAGACTTCTTAAACTTGGCGACGATCCCGAGGCGGACTTGCTCGATCTGTGCGGGGAGAGGTTTGACGTGGCATCGCTGCGCCTCTGTCATTCAGCATATTCGCAATGGAACGGCAAGAAGGGCACCGAAGGCCGCGGCGTTATATCTGAATGGATCGTTGCCAGTCCCTTAGCACGTCTCGAAAGCATGGCGGACCTGCACAAGGTGCTGTTCACGCAAAAGGATACCGTCAAGGATCAGACCTCACTGGAAAGGTTCGAAGAGTTTTTTGGCGACGCAGCAGACCGCGTCTTGCAATGCGTTCTTGCCATTCGAGATCGCCGTGCACTTGTCGACTTGGCTAACTACATGGAGCCCGCGCTGTTGCTTGGCCGACGTTTCGCGCTGGCCTGGGAACGCGCCAAGCAGCGCGAAGGTTTCATCGATTTCGACGACCAGATTCGCGAGGCGGCCAAGCTGCTCCAGCGCTCGGATATGGCTGAATGGGTGCGGTTCAAGCTCGACCGCCAGTTCGACCACATCCTGGTCGACGAGGCGCAGGATACCAACCAGACGCAGTGGCAGATCATCGACGCGCTGATCGGCGATTTTTTCGCGGGCGAAGGCCAGCGCGGGGACGCCTTGCGAACATTGTTCGTGGTCGGCGATTACAAGCAGGCGATCTTTCGCTTTCAGGGGACCAGCCCGGAAAACTTCGAGGCGGCGCGGGCGCGGGTGCGCGACCGGATGCTGGGGGTCGAGCGCGAACTGCAAGACCTCGGGCTCGACCGCTCGTTCCGCACCGCGCGTCCGGTCCTTGAGTTCGTCGATCGCGCGATTGGCGAGATCGGCCCGGAACGGTTCGGGCTGAAGACCGCGCCCGATCCCCACGTCGGCGAGGACCGCCCCGGACTGGTCACGCTGTGGCCGGTGATCGGCGGCGAGAGCGAAGAGGATGGCGAGCGCGCCAGCGAAGGCGAGGAAGGCTGGCTTTCGCGCCCCGACCGCAAGCTGGCCGAGCGCATTGCCCAGCAGGTCCGCCAGTGGCTCCATGATGGCTTCCCGCTGGCCAAGGGCAGCGCGCGGATGGCGGGGGCGGGCGACGTCATGGTCCTCGTTCGCAAACGCAAAGAGTTGGCCGGATTGATCGTCGCCCGGCTTCATGCCGCAGGCGTGCCGGTGGCGGGGGTCGACCGGCTGCGCCTGGGCGCGCCGCTGGGGGTCAAGGACCTGATTGCCGCGTTGCGCTTCGCCGCGCAGCCGCTCGACGATCTCAACCTCGCCAACCTGCTGGTTTCGCCGCTGATCGGGTGGAGCCAGGAGGAGTTGCTCGAGTACGGCTATCGCGATCCCGAGAAGAAACCGCGGATTGCGTTGTGGGAGCATGTTCACCGCAGCCGACGGACTGAAACTTCGACCGCTGTCGAACACCTTCTCGATCTGCTCCGTCGCGCCGATTTCGAGACCCCGCAGGCGCTGCTTCACTGGCTGCTGGTGGGGCCGTGGCAGGGCCGCCGCAAGCTGGTCGCGCGGCTGGGGCGCGAGGTCGAGGACCCGGTCAACGAACTGCTCAACGCCGCTTTCGCTTATGCTGCGGGCGAGACCGCCAGCCTGGTCGGCTTCCTCCAGTGGTTTGATGCCAACACCTCCGAACTCAAACGCGAGGCGGGGCGCAGCGACGGGCTGGTGCGGGTGATGACCGTCCACGGCGCCAAGGGCCTCCAGGCGCCGATCGTGATCCTCGCCGATGCTGCCGATGATCCCGACAAGTCGCCG
>JANMPV010000165.1:0-15765 GCA_031370045.1 Novosphingobium sp.
TCGGCGCTGCCTTACGTCTACCTCGGCTATTGGGTCGAAGGATCGGCGCGGATGCAATACAAAGTCCGTTATCGCCCGCTCGAACGGCTCGGCCGCGAAGGTTGGGAACGGTTCGATCCGCGCGATCAGGCCAGCGCCATCGATCGCGCCGCCGCCGCCCCCTCGCGCCAGTCGATCCCCGTGCTCGACGGCGTCGGCAAAGACGGCGTCCCTGGCGGCCAGGAGCAGTACCGCATCGTTTGAGGCGGTGCCAAAGCGAGCAGCTCTTTTCCTGGGCGTCGCGCTGTTGGCATTCGCCAATCCGGCGTTCGCTCAATCCAGCGTCGCCCAGCCCACCACGGTCGAACCCGCGCCCGCCCAGTCTGCCCCAACCCAGTCTGCCCCGACCCAATCGACCGCCTCGACCACCGCCGAACCTTCGCTCGAAGACCTCATCCCCGACAGCGCGGTCGCCGATCCCCAAGCGTGGGTGCGCCAGGCGCCCGCCGCGACGACCGCCACGCAAGACGATATCCTTGCGCTCGATCCCGGATCACCGCTGGCGCCGCTGCCCGAACTTCAGCTCGCCTGGCCCGACGACCAGGTGCTCCCCGCAGTCGAGCCGCTCAGCCCCGAACCCGATATCCAGCTGGCCGAAGATACCTCAGAGAAGGAGCTTGTTGCCGCCGGGATCGCGCCGGGGGCTGCGGTGCCGCGGCTGGTCGATGCCAGACTCGACAATCTTGGCCGGGGCGTCGAGCTGGGCTTTCCCGCAGGCGACGAGACTGCCGGGCGCGCCGAGATCGCTGGTCGCTTCGCCGCGCTCTCCACCCTGCGTCGCCTGCGCAGCGACGACGACAACATCGCCCAGCTCGCCCGCCGCGCCCGCTCCGACCGCGACCTGCTGCTACGCACGCTGCGCAACTATGGCTATTATGACGCCGAGGTCTATCAGACGCTTGCCGGGGTCAAGGATGGCGACAGCGGCGAGGCGGTTGCCGAGCCGGGCAAGATCAAGGTCCGCTTCGATGTGATCCCCGGGCCGCGCTATGTGTTCGGCGCTATCGACCTGAGCAACATGCAAGCAACTGGCGATGACTATGCCACACTGCGCGCGGCGTTCGATATTCAGCCAGGCCAGCCGGTGATCGGCGACACTATCGTCGCCGAACAGGCCGCCCTGACGATCGCGCTGGGCGAAACCGGCTATGCCTTTGCCACGGTCGGCGAGCCCGATCTGCTGGTCGATCACGCCCGCCGCGAGGGCGACCTGACGCTGCCGGTGACCCCGGCGGGCAAGTACAGCTTTGGCGCGGTCAACAGCGCGCTGCCCAAATTCCTCAGCTCGGGCCACCTTGCCAGCATCGCCCGGTTCGATCCGGGCGACCTTTACCAGAAGTCCAAGGTCGATGACTTGCGCCGTGCGATCCTGGCCACCGGGCTGGTCTCGAGCGTGACGGTGACCCCGCGCGAAGTCGTAAAACCGGCACTCGGAGATCCGGGAACCGTCGATCTCGATGTCGCGCTGACCACCGCCAAGCTGCGCACGATCGCGGGTCTTGCGGGCTATTCGAGCGGCGAAGGCTTCCGCGTCGAGGCGAGCTGGGAGCATCGCAACCTGTTCCCGCCCGAAGGCCTGCTGCGCGTGCGCGGGGTGGCAGGGACGCAGGAGCAGCTCGCCGGGGTGACCTTCCGCCGCAACAATGTGTGGGGCCGCGACCGCGTCTTCAGCGTCGATCTGTTCGCGCAGACCCAGAACCGCGCTGCGTTCGATGCGCGCACCGTATCGTTCATCGCCACCTTCGAGCGCCAGTCGACGATCCTGTACCAAAAGCGCTGGTCGTATGGGATCGGCGTGGAGGCGGTCGCGTCGCAAGAGCGCGAGGGCGCAGTCAATGGCGTCCGCGCCCCGCGCCAGACGTTCTTTGTCGGCGCGCTGCCCGGCCATGTCCTTTACGATGCGAGCGACGACCTGCTCGATCCGAAAAAGGGTTTTCGCGCCGGTATCCGCGTCTCACCCGAATATTCCAAGATCAACGGCGGCGGCAGCGCGACGTATATCAAGGCGCAGTTCGACGGCAGCTATTACCAGCCGGTAGGCGACACCATCGTGCTCGCCGCGCGCGCCCGGCTGGGGACGATCACCGGGGCCGACATCGCCCAGATTGCCCCGTCGCGACGGTTTTACGCGGGCGGCGGCGGATCGGTGCGCGGCTATGGCTACCAGCAGATCGGCCCGCGCAATTCGGTCGGCGATCCCAGCGGCGGGCGTTCGCTGAGCGAGCTGGCGTTCGAAGCGCGCGTGCGCACCGGGCTGTTCGGTGGCGCGCTGGCGGTGGTGCCGTTCGTCGATGCCGGTGCGGTCGATACCACCACCACCCCCAGCTTGCAGGACTTGCGCTTCGGCGCGGGGGTGGGGATTCGGTACTACACCAACTTCGGCCCGCTGCGGATCGACGTCGGCACGCCGCTCAACCCGCGCAAGGGCGACAGCCGGATCGGGGTTTACGTCGCGCTGGGCCAGGCGTTCGGATGGCCGACGAACTCCCAGTCGTCGTGCATGATCCGCTGACCGGCGAGACGGCGCCCCCGCCCGGCCTCGCCCGGCGCAACTGGCGGCGCTATATCGTCACCCGCGGCGCGGCGTTGCTGGGCGCAGCGGTGATCGGCGTGTTCGCGCTGATCCTGCTGCTCGACAGCCAGATCGGCCACCGCTTCGTGATCGACCGGATCGCCGAACTCAGTCCGCGCTCCGGCCTCAAGATCGAGGTCGGACGGATCGAGGGTTCGATCTTCGACGAGGCCAAGCTCCACGATATCGTTCTGCGCGATTCCGAGGGCGTGTTCATGATGGTGCCCGAGGCCGAGCTGCAGTGGCGACCGTTCTCGTGGCTTAAAAGCGGGCTCGATATCCGCAAGCTGGTGCTCCATCGCGGCGAGCTTTCGCGCTATCCCAAGCTGCGTCCGGGCGACCCCAACGCGCCGCTGCTGCCGCAGTTCGATATCCGCGTTGATCGCTTCGAGCTCGACAAGCTGACGCTGGGCGAAAAGGTAATCGGCCAGCGCCGCCGGATCGACCTGGTTTCCAGGGCCGATATCCGCAAGGGCCGGGTGCTGCTGACCGTCAACTCCCAGCTGGGCGGGTCCGACCGCCTGATCGGGCGGATCGACGCCGAGCCCGATCGCGACAAGTTCGAGCTGTTCGCCGATTACGCCGCACCAAAAGGGGGCGTGCTGGCCGGATTGGCGGGCACCAACAGCGACATCCGCGCCAAACTGTTCGGCAAGGGCAAGTGGAGCAACTGGAAGGGCGGGCTTTACGCCACGCAGGACTCCAAACGCTTCGCGGCGTTCCAGATCGGCAACCGCGCCGGGCGTTTTGCCGTGCTGGGCCAGGCCTATCCCGACGGACTGCTGAGCGGCACCGCCAAGGCTGCGATTGGCCCGGCGCTGTCGCTCAAGTTCGACGGCACCTTTCAGGACAGCGTGCTGAGCGGAAATATCTGGTCCGACGCTGCCGCGTTCAAGGCCAACGCCGGGGGCAAGATCGACTTTGCGAACAACCGCTTCGTCGGGCTGGTGACAAAGATCGCAGTCGAACGCCCCGATCTGATCCTCGCCTCGCCCAAGCTGGAAGGCGTTCGGCTGGCGGGGACGTTGGATGGCGCGTTCCGCGACCTGACTTTCGCGCACGAACTTCGGGTTGATCGGCTCACCGCAGGGACCACGATCGCCCAGGGTCTGCGTACCGCCGGGGTCGCGCGCTACGATGGCGCGCGGTTCGTGCTGCCGCTCGATCTGACTGCGGCCAAAGTCGTCACCGGCAACGCCCAGCTCGACCCGCGCTTCGCCGGGGGCAGCGCGCGCGGCGAGCTGGTGCTGGCGGGTAACCGGCTGACTTCGGACAACCTGGCGATCGATTTGCGCGGGCTGATGGCGCGGCTGGCGTTGCGCGGCGATCTCGCCAAGGGCAGCTACGCGGTCGCCGGGCCAGTCACCGCGCGCGGGTTCGTCTTGCCCAACCTGGGGTTGGTCGATGCCGACGCCAAGATTCTCGCCAGCGTCGGTGCGGGGAGCCCATGGAAGCTGGCGGTCAACGCCAACGGCCGCGTGACCCGGATCGACAACGCCACGCTGGCGAGCGTCGCGGGCGGCAACATCCGCTTTTCGGGCGGGGTCAACCTGGCCCAAAACGCCGGGATCCTGTTCCGCGACGCGCGGCTCACCGCCACCAAGGTCAACCTGCGGGTCAGCGGCCAGCGCCTCGCCGATGGCCCCACGACGTTTGCGGGTGGCGGGCGTCACGTCGATTACGGGGCATTCACGGTCAAGGCCGACGTTGGTGCCTCTGGCCCGCGCGCGGTGCTGGTATTCGCCAGCCCGCTACCCGCCGCAGGACTCAAGGATGTCCGCGTCGCGCTAGCCCCGATCAAGGACGGCTTCCGGATCGATACCGCGGGCGGTTCGACGCTCGGCCCGTTCGATGGCGTGATCAACCTGTTCTCATCCCCCGGCGGCGCAACCCGGCTGGCAATCGAGCGACTGAAAGTGTGGCAGACCAACGTCACCGGCGACGTGCTGCTCGGCAAGGCCGGGGTCAGCGGCAACCTGGCGCTCAACGGTGGCGGGCTCGATGGAACGGTCAAGATCACCCCGCAAGGCAACGGCCAGGCGATCGCGGCATTGGTCTCCGCCAACAATGCGCGCTTCGGCGGGCCGACTCCGCTGTCGATCGCTCGCGGGCGGCTCGAAGCGACCGGCTTCATCGCCAAGGGCCGCACAACGATCGACGCGTCTATCTCGGGCGAAGGCATTTCCAGCGGGCGGTTGTTTATCGGGCGGCTGGCGGCCAGCGCAAAGCTGGTCAACGGCGCGGGCAGCGTGGTCGCTTCGATCACCGGATCGCGCGGCAGCCGGTTCGCGCTGACCGGGACAGGGCAGATTTCGCCGGGGCGGGTGGTGGTGCTGGCGACCGGGGAATATGCCGGGCGCCGGATCACGATGCCGCGCCGCGCGGTGCTGACCCGCGATCCGCGCGGCGCGGGCTGGTCGCTTGCGCCCACCCAGATCGGGTTCGGCAACGGGATCGTGATCGCATCGGGCCACATTCTGGGCGGAACCACCGACCTCGCGCTCAAGATGGCTCAGATGCCGCTGTCGGTCGGCGACATCTTCATCGGCGACCTCGGCCTGGGCGGCACCGCATCGGGCGTGGTCAACTATCGCGCCGCGCCGGGCACCGTGCCGACCGGTGACGCCGCGCTGCTGGTCAGGGGCCTGAGCCGATCGGGGCTGGTGCTGACCTCCAAGCCGATCGACCTGTCACTGGTCGCGCGGCTCGGCGCGGGCTCGTTCGAAACCCGCGCGACGATCAAGGAGGGCGGCGAAGCGCGCGGGCGGTTGCAGGCGCGGATCTCCGGGCTGCCGCCAGGCGGTACGCTGATCGAGCGGCTGCGTGGCGGAGCGCTGTTCGCGCAAGTGCGCTATTCGGGGCCCGCCGACGCGCTGTGGCGGCTCGCCGCAGTCGAGGCGTTCGACCTCACCGGCCCGGTATCGCTGGCCGCCGACGTCACCGGACGAATCGACGATCCGCGCGTGCGCGGCAGCGTCGCCAGCGACAACCTGCGCGTCCAGAGCGCGCTTTCGGGCACCAACTTGCGCGCGGTAAAGGCGCGCGGCAGTTTCGACGGCTCGCGGCTCCAGCTCTCGTCGTTCAGCGGCGCGACCAAGGGCGGCGGCGGGGTGACCGGCGCGGGCACGGTCGATCTGTCCAACCTGGGCACCCGCGCTCCGGCAATCGACTTGCGAATTGCCGCCAGCAGTGCGCTATTGATCGACCGCGACGATATGGCCGCGCGCGTCAGCGGGCCATTGAGGATCGTTTCCAGCGGCGTCGGCGGCACCATCGCGGGGCGCCTTTCGCTATCCAGCGCGCGCTGGATGCTGGGTCGCGCGGTCAATCCCGCGGCGTTGCCCAGCATCCGCACGCGTGAGGTCAATCAGCGCGCCGATGTCGCCCCGCTGCGGGTCGTCGCCGCACCGTGGCGCTATCTGATCGATGCAAAGGCGCTGAACCAGGTCAACGTGCGCGGGCTGGGGCTCGACAGCGAATGGAGTGCCGACATCCGCCTGCGCGGGACAACCGCAGCGCCGGTGATCTTCGGCCAGGCCGATCTGGTTCGCGGCGGCTATGAATTCGCGGGCAAACGCTTTGAGCTGAGCAAGGGACGCATCCGCTTCCTCGGCGAGAACCCGCCCGACCCCCAGCTCGATATCGCCGCGCAAGCCGATGTCGACAGCCTGTCGGCGCGCATCACCATCGGCGGGACCGCGCTGCGCCCGATCATCACCTTCAGCTCGACCCCGGCGCTGCCCGAAGAAGAAGTGCTCAGCCGCCTGCTGTTCGGCAGCTCGATCACCAACATCAGTGCGGTCGAGGCGCTGCAACTGGGCGCTGCGGTGGCGTCGTTGCGCGGAGGCAGCGGCCTCGATCCGATCAACAAACTGCGCAGCGCAATCGGGCTCGACCGGCTGCGGATCGTCGGATCGGATCCGGTGACGGGCCGCGGCACCTCGATCGCGGTGGGCAAGTACCTGGGCCGCCGGTTCTTCGTCGAACTGGTCACCGACGGCCAAGGCTACAGCGCGACCTCGCTGGAGTTCCGCGTCACGCGCTGGCTGGCGTTGCTGGCCACGATCTCGACCGTGGGCAACGACAGCGTCAACGTGAAAGTCAGCAAGGATTATTGAGGTTTTAGATCCTCCTCATCGACTTGCGATCGGGAGGGGGACCGTCCCGCCGCTTGGCGGAGTGGTGGAGAGGTAGCGCGACACCACAAGGACCCCTCCGTCAGTCGGCAAGAAAGTTGCCGACCGCCACCTCCCCATCGCAAGTCGATAGGGAGGAGCAGGCACACCCCACCCCCCGCTGGCGAACACGGGCTAACGCCGATAGGAAAAAACAACGGGCGACGGCCGACGCGGCGTCAGGGACGAACGGGGGGCGGGCGGTGGAATAGGCGAACGGCCAAAGCGCCCAGCCGCGGCGCTACCGGCTCGACCTATGATCGACGATCGGCCGAGGGCGGCGGGGCGGGCTCGCAAGCCCTGCCATCCCCCGCGCGGCTGATAATGCCGCGCCAACGTGGTGCCGGGGTGGCCCGGGGGAGCCTGCCCGAGGTGGGGCATGGCGTGTCCGGGAATGCGGGCACCGATCATCCGGTCTGTCGCGTCTGACGAGGTCGGCGTTGCCTTGAGAGAACCGCCCCCAAAACCCGCACGCCCGCGTCGGCCGTCAAGCGGAGGCGAAAAGCGAAGCGCTAACCGCCTCCGCACCCGTTGCGGGCGGATATATAACCGATATGGTTTGTTTTGTCAAGCTGATTACTTGAAAAGGGTTCGACGGCTTTTCAACCAATTTCCGCGAAGTTGCCAATCTTGACTGACCCTTCCGGAAAGCGGGCAACCACATCGAGTTGGCCGCCCATCGCCTCGACGAAACGCCGCAGGTTACCGACATACATGTCAGTGCGTTTTTCCATCTTCGCGACGGCCGCCTGACCGACTTGCAGGGTGTTGCTCAAGGTCGCCTGCGTCATCTGCCGCGCCTGGCGAAGTTCGGCCAAAGTCATTTCCTCGCGCAAGGCGATCACTTTGGCGGATACTGCCGCTTGCTGCGCTGGCGTCAGTTCCCCACGCAATGCGTTGAAGTTCTTGCGTCCTGTCATATCAAACCCTCTTTCTTCAATTCCGCGAGATGCTGGTCGTAAAGCTCGTCGGCTATCGGCACGAAAACCTCGTAAAACCTGCCGTCGCCAGTCTTGTCGCCCCCGATCAACAGGATCGCATTGCGCACCGGATCGAAGGCGTAAAACACCCGGATCGACTTGCCCCCGCTTTGCACCCGCAATTCGCGCATATGGCTGTGACGCGAACTCATGATGCCCGACGAATACGGGAAACCCAGCCGGATATCCCGCGTTTCGAGCAGCGTCACCGTGGCCGCCACGTCGACCTGTTCGGCTTCGCTCAGGCCCGCCCACCACGCGCCGAACTCGTCGGTGTATTCGACATCATATGCCATTGATGGAATATGCTGTCAATGGCATAACGAGTCAAGTGCATTTGGGTCGCAAGCGGACACTGCCCGCAAAACAAAACCGGCGGCACCCATGGGGCACCGCCGGTCCTGTACCTTCAAAGTAGGGTGGCTAAATCAGGCAGGCAGCCCGCTGATCGACTTCACTTCCATGAAATCGCGCAGGCCATACAGCCCGGCCTCGCGGCCGTTGCCCGATTGCTTGTAGCCGCCGAACGGCAGGCCCGGGCTGGGGCCCCAGTTGTTGATCGCGACCATGCCCGCCTTGAGCTTGCCCGCAACAGCGGCGGCCTTGGCGGGATCGCCGGTGATTGCGGCGGACAAGCCATAGGCGGTGTCGTTGGCGATCTCGATGCCCTGTTCGAGGCTGTCGTAGGCCATGATCGTCGCGACCGGGCCGAAGGTTTCCTCCTGCGCGATGCGCATTGCGGGGGTCACCCCCGAGAACACCGTGGGCTGGATGTAGAAGCCGCGGTTGACGTTGGCGGGCAAATCGGGACCGCCGGTCTCGAGCTTGGCGCCCTCGTCGATCGCCGACTGGATCAGGTCGCGGATCTTGTCGTACTGCGCCTTGTTGACCACCGGGCCAAGGTGGCTGCCTTCCTGCAACGGATCGCCCACGGGGGTCGCCGAATACATCGCAGTGTAGAATGCGGCGGCCTCGGCCTCACGCTCACGCGGGACAAGCACGCGGGTCGGGCTGATGCAGCTTTGCCCGGTGTTGATCAGCGGACCCATCGCCACGGCGGGCAGGTGCTTGGCGAAATCGGCATCGGGCAGGACCAGGTTGGGCGATTTGCCGCCCAGTTCCTGGTGGACCCGCTTGACCGTGTCCGCGGCGTTCTTGGCGACCATGATCCCGGCGCGGGTCGATCCGGTGAAGCTGACCATATCGACATCGGGGTGGCGGCTGATTTCGGTGCCCACGCCCGGGCCATCACCCTGAACCAGGTTGAACACGCCCTTGGGCACGCCCGCGGCATGGAGAATCTCGGCGAAGATTGCGGCGTTGCCGGGGCATTCTTCGGATGGCTTGAGCACCATCGTGTCGCCAGCTGCCAGGGCCGGGGCCACCTTCAATGCGATCTGGTTGAGCGGCCAGTTCCACGGGGTGATCATGCCGACCACGCCGATCGGTTCATACACCACTTTGCCCGACGCCATCTGTTCGCTGAACGAAAAGCCCTTGAGCGCTTCCATCGTCCCCAGAAACCCGCCGATCCCCGCGCCGACCTGAGCGGTCGACGCGAAGCTGACCGGCGCGCCCATCTCATTCGCCATCGACTTGGCGAGATCGGGAACGCGCTTTTTGTATTCCTCGACGATCCGCTCCATCACCGCGAGGCGCTCTGCGGCGGTGGTCTGTGACCAGCTTTTGCCAGCCTCCTTGGCCGCAGCGACAGCGGCATCGACATCGGCCTTCGTGCCCAGCGTGATCTCGGTGCAGGGCTCCTCGGTAGACGGCGAGATCACCTCGTGGCGCTTGCCGCCGATGCTGTCGACCCACGCGCCGTTGATGTAGTTCTTGAGGTAGCTGTCCACGCCGATTCTCCCAATTCTAGCCCGTTAATGGCTCGATTAAAACGCACCGTGCCATGTGCGATATTGGCGGGCGAATGCAAGCGCGAAACGGTGGTCCGGCTTAGGGAGCAGACGTCTTGGGCACCTTCTTGAGGACCGTGTCGATCGGGATCGCCACGCCGTTGCTTGCGATCAGCGCCGATCCCGAGACTTTGGCGGTCGACCCGTCCGCTGCGGTCGCGGTCAGCGCCTCGCCTTTTAGCGCAAATGTCACCTCGTCGCCGGCCATCGTTTTCATCCGCACCGGCTTACCCTGCGCGGCCTTGAGCGCGGCGTTTATGTCGGCGACGGTGACGTAGCCCGGCAGAACATGGGCCTTGAGCACTGCCGCCATCGCCGCGCCGTTTTCGGGCGCCTTGAGCATCGCGGCGGACGCGCCGAGCTTGCCGAAAGCATCATCGTCGGGCGCCAGCAGCGTGTAGGGCGCGGTGCCATCGAACACGGTGGCAAGCCCGGTGCCCTTGAGCGCGGCGGCGACCGTGGTCAGCCCCGGCGCCCCACCGATGGCCGAAGTCAGCGTCGCCGCGCTGCCTTGCGCCGTCGTCGCAGCTGGCGCGGCGCTGTCCGCCGCCTTGTTACAGGCGGCGAGCGGGAGCAGCGCCAGCGCGCCGAGGAAGATGGCCGGGCGGCGGCGGATCACGTCAGCAACTCGATCACCGCCTGAACCAGCCGGGTGGTCGGATCGACCCGATAAATCGTGCCGTCGCTATAGCGGTAATCCGCATTCGGCCCGTCGCGATACTGGTCGCGATAGCTGGTGGGGACGTTGTAGACGTCGTAGCCTTGCGGCATCCGCTGGCCGACCTGGAATCTGTCGCCCGTCAGCAGCGCGGTGATCGCGGTGATCGCGTTGCTCTGGGGATCGACGCGGTACAGCGTATCGTCGTAATACCGATACCCCTCGGGTTGGCCGACACCGTAGTAGTCCTGATAATAGGGGGAAATTGAGGTGGTTTCGTACTGGCTGGGCCACAGGTTACCCGGCGACAACGCCCCGCCCAAAAGCGGTAGCCACGAACCGATTCCGCTCGCGCCGGAACGAACCAGATACCCGTCGTAATAGCGATAATCGCCGCCGTTCCAGTCGGCCGGATCGTGCCAGCGATCGTCGAAATTCCACCAGTTCGGACTGTCATAGAATGCCCGGGCAGCGCCGCTGCGGGCGAGCCCTGGGGGCAGACAGCCGTTGCTCTTTTTGGCCAGGCCAGGGGGGCAGCCGGCAATCAGGCCGCGCGTGCGCTGGGGCACGGAATCGGCCCAGCGCCAGTTGGTCGTGCGGTCGCGCAGCCCGCGGTTGCCGAAGTCCTCACGAGGAGCAGCGTAGGCATTGCGCCGCTCGCCGCGATCCGAGCCACGATCTTCGCGCCCGTGTTGCGTTTCGTGCTGCGCGGCCTTGGCGGGCTTGTTGAAATCATGATCGGCTTTGCCGGGGTTATCGTCGGCACGAGTGCCATGCTCGCCCGAATTGCCGTTTTCCTTGCCCGTGGCGTGCTTGTCGGCTCCGCCCCCGCCACCGTGCTCGGCGTGAGGATTTCCTCCGCCATCACCACCGCCGCCGCCGCCACCCTTGCCGCCGCCGGGATCGGCCAAAGCCGCGCTCGCCGCCAGCGCGAGAGCCGCGGCGCTGGTGAGGTATTTCAACATTTGATAAACTCCTTAGAAATATCCAACGCCCGGCAAATAGACTCGTTCCGATGTTCAAATTCGATTTCAGCCGGGACTGGGCGCTTCGCAGAGCAATCGGACGAGAGTTTGCGGCGTTTGGCCGCGACCAACTTTCAGGTCCTCGTCAGGTTGGCCAGCGGCAGGGTAAACCGCACCCGATGGCCGTCGCCGTCGAACCAGCGTTCGACCTTGCCGCCGGTTTCCATCGGCACCAGCCGTTCGATGATCTTGGTGCCAAACCCGCGCGAACCGGGTTGCACCGCGGCGAACCCGGTTTCCTCCCAGTCGAGTGTCAGCATTCCATCATCCGGGACTACTGCCCAATCGACCCTGATCGCCGCGCCGTCGCGGCTAAGCGCGCCGTACTTGGCGGCGTTGGTCGCCAATTCGTGAAACGCCATCCCCAGGGTCTGTGCCGCCGTGCCCGACAACAGGACTTGCGGACCACTGATCGCGGCAGCCTCGCCCGCCTTGCCGAACGGAGACAACTCGGCCCGCAGCAGATCGGCCATCGACGCTTCCTGGCTTGCCTGGAGCAGCACCGACTGGGTGCGAGCCAGCGCGGCCAGCCTCTGGCGGAGCTTTTCTACATACGTGCCAAGCTCGTTTTCCTCGCGCGCTGTAAGCTCGCAAATCGCCGCGACCTTGGCGAGCAGGTTCTTCATCCGGTGATCGAACTCGCGCAGCACTGCATCGCGGGTTTCCTCGGCCTCGACTTCCGAAGTGACGTCAAGCGCCCGTTGCAGCATCCCGATGATCGCACCGGACGAATCGTGAACCGGGACGTGATGGGTTGTCCAGATCGTGGTCTTCAGGCCACCGCCTTGGCTTGCGGGGCGGGCGATGTCGTAGCGCTGGCGGATCACCGCATTGGCTTCCCCCGCCAGCGCGCGGCGGAAGGCATCCTCGAACAGAGCGCGCCGCGCGGGGGTTTCGGGAAAGACATCGAACACCGACTGGCCCAGCAGTTCGCTGCGCTGGCGCCCGACAATCGCCAGATACGACTCACTGACGTCGATATAGCGCAACTCGTGATCGAGCATCATGTAAGGCGAGGGCATGCGCGCAAACAGATCGACGAAATCGATATCGAGACTCATTGCGTGCTCCCCGGCGCACGATGTGCAACGGCCTTCGGCGCTCGCTGCTTAGCCGCAGTTCGCGCGTGTATCAACGCGACTTCGCCGCCAAGGGCGGCGACGGCACGGGTCGACGGTGATCAGCCGACCGGACTGCGCTTGCTTTCGGGCTTGTCGCCCTTTCCCGCCTTGACCCGATATTTTGGGAGCGTACCCTCTCGTCCGGTCGCGATTGTCAGGGGAGAAATCGCGATGGGTCACCGTGTCGAGCGCACCGCAGGTCGCCGCCTGGTTTTGGGAGGCTCACTGGCGCTGGCGAGCGCGCTGCTCACCGCCGTGTGGCCCGCCGCCGCCCAAAGCCCCGCGCCCGCCGGACCTGGTGCGCGCGAAATTCTCGATAACCGCGACAACATCGATGCGGCATCGCGCACACTGGGCGCGAAGGTGTTTCGCGAGCACTGCGCGGCGTGCCACGGCTCCGGAGGGGGCGGGGCACCCGATGCGGTCACGCTTTCGTTACTCGCGCCACAATCGGTGCTGCGCGCGCTGACAACCGGGCGAATGCAAGGGCAAGGCGCGGCATTGTCGCAGGCGCAAAAGGTGGCGGTAGCTGAATTCCTCACCCACCGCAGGATCGATACCTCAGTGCTCCAGGTCGATCCGCAGTTGTGCACGGGCAAGGCCGCGAGGTTCGATCGAAGCGAAGCTCCGCCATTCGCCAACTGGGGGCTGGATGCGGGCAACGCCCACGCCATCCCCGATGCGGTTGCCGGGCTGAACCGCGCCAACGTGGCCGGCCTCAAGCTCAAGTGGGCGCTGGCCTTCCCCAACGTCATCAATGCGCAATCGCAGCCCACGGTGGGCGGCGGAGCGATCTTCGTGGGCAGTGGCGATGGCACCGTATATGCGCTCGATCGCGAAACCGGCTGCGCGCGGTGGACTTTCGCTGCGGCGGGCGCGATCCGCACCGGGATCGTCATCAGCCCATGGCACGCGAGCGACCAGCGCGCCACCCCGCAGGTCTATTTCGGAGATGGATTCGGCAACGCCTATGCGCTGGACGCGCTGACCGGGCGCCAGCTGTGGACCCGGCGGATGGAGAGCCACGCAAGCACGCTGCTGACCGGCACGCCGACGCTGGCGGGGGACACGCTGTATGTGCCCGTTTCGTCGGGCGAGGAAGTAAGCGCGGCCACGTCGGCCTATGCTTGCTGCACATTTCGCGGCTCGTTGGTGGCGCTCGATGCGAAAACCGGGGCGGAAAAGTGGCGTACTTATATGGTGGATCCGGCGGTTGCGCGCGGCAAGAACCCCAAGGGCGCCGTCCGCTTCGGCCCCTCGGGCGTGGCGATCTGGTCGAGCCCGCTGGTCGATCCCAAACGCGGGCTGGTCTATGTCACCACCGGCGACAGCTATACCGAGCCGACCGCGCCGCTGAGCGATGCGGTGGTCGCGCTGGATGCCAGCACCGGAAAAGTGGTGTGGGCCAACCAGACGCTGGGCGGCGATAGCTGGAACATGGGCTGCGGGTTGGGCGAGCCCGCCAACTGCCCCGAAACCGCCGGACCCGATCACGATTTCGGCACCGGCGCGGCGCTCGTCACGCTGGCCGATAGCAGCCAAGTGCTGCTCGCAGGACAGAAATCGGGGGTCGCCTACGCGCTCGATCCCGCCACCGGCAAAGTCCGCTGGGAGGCGAAAGTCGGCCGCGGCGGGGCGCTGGGCGGGATTCACTTCGGCATGGCGGCGGCGGGCAGACGGGTGTTCGTGCCGATCACCGACTATCCCGACGGCACCGTCCACGTCGACCCCGCCCGCCCCGGGCTCTACGCGCTCGATGCCGCCACCGGCAAAAGCTTGTGGAGTGCGCCCGCAGCCGACGTCTGCAACGCCAAGCCGTTCTGCCAGCCGGGCTATTCCGCCGCGATCAGCGCGACCCCCCAGCTGGTCTTCGCCGGATCGACCGACGGCCACCTCCGCGCCTTCGACGCCGCCACCGGAACCATCCTGTGGGACGCCGACACCGCCGTGCCCTACACCACGGTCAACGGCACCGCCGCCCACGGCGGGGCTATGAGCGGCGGCAGCGCCCCGATCGCTTACCGCGGCACACTGATCGCCAATTCAGGCTATGGCAGCCTGGGCAAAATGCCGGGCAATGTGTTGTTGGTTTATGGGGTCAAGTGAGGGACCAATACATCAGTCAACAGAAAGGGCGCCCAGGTCTCCCCGGACGCCCCCTTTGTCTGACACCGAAGCCTTAATTCAGGCGCTGTAGTACATGTCGAACTCGACCGCGCTGGGGGTGGTTTCCCAGCGCATCACTTCGGCCCACTTTAGCTCGGCATAGGCGTCGATCTGCTCTTTCGAGAAGACGTTGCCCTGGAGCAGGTAGGCGTGATCGGCCTCGAGGCACTCGAGCGCCTCGCGCAACGAACCACACACGGTCGGCACTTCGGCGAGTTCGGCCGGGGGCAGATCGTAGAGGTTCTTGTCCATCGCCTCGCCCGGGTGGATCTTGTTCTTGATCCCGTCGAGCCCGGCCATCACCAGCGCCGAATAGCACAGATAGGGGTTGGCCATCGCATCGGGGAAACGGAATTCCACGCGCTTGGCCTTGTCGCCGGTGCCATAGGGAATGCGGCACGAGGCCGAACGGTTGCGCGCCGAATAGGCCAGCAGCACCGGCGCCTCGTACCCCGGGACCAGCCGCTTGTAGCTGTTGGTGGTGGGGTTGGTGAAGGCGTTGAGCGACTTGGCGTGCTTGATCACCCCGCCGATGAAATAGAGGCACATGTCCGACAGCCCAGCATAGCCGGTGCCCGCGAACAGCGGCTTGCCCTTGGCCCAGATCGAGATGTGGGTGTGCATCCCGCTGCCGTTGTCGGTCATGATCGGTTTGGGCATGAACGTGGCGGTCTTGCCATAGGCGTGGGCAACCTGGTGGACGACGTACTTGTACACCTGCATCCGGTCGGCGGTCTGGACCAGGGTGCCGTAAGTCAGCCCCAGCTCGTGCTGCGCAGCGGCGACCTCGTGGTGATGCTTGTCGCACGGCAGGCCCATTTCGATCATCGTCGAGACCATCTCGCCGCGGATATCGACCGCACTGTCGACCGGGGCGACGGGGAAATAGCCGCCCTTGACCTTCGGGCGGTGCCCCATATTGCCGCCCTCGTACTCACGGCCCGAATTGGTCGGCAGTTCGATATCGTCGATCTTGAAGCCGTTGCCAGCATAGCCGTCGTAGAACCGGACGTCATCGAACATGAAGAATTCGGCTTCGGGCCCGACGTAGATCGTGTCGCCGACCTTGGACGAGATCACGAACGCTTCGGCGCGCTTGGCGGTCGAGCGCGGATC